>NZ_BLRL01000006.1:0-163927 GCF_015082335.1 Moritella sp. F3
ACAGCGACGGGTTTCGACATAGATATTAGCTTACCTGCTGGCTCTAGTAGTGAAGTGATTAGCAAAATGATTGCAGTGCAATCTAGTGCGAAGCAAAACGCTGGTAAAGTTCAAATGTCTGTCTCGGCACCATCTTCTGCAATCATTGTTGAATCTATGCTGTCACGAATTCCAGATGCAAGTAACCCAAACAGTAACAAGATGATGCAGGGAATCAACCTTAACAACTTTGACTTAGACAATGTAAAGCACATCGATGCGAACAACATTGACGTGTTAAACATGAAGGTTGGTGAAGACTTGTTTGTATCAAGAGATACGACCATTGGTCGTGATCTAGTGGTAACCGGTAATCAGAAAATCAAGGGTGACCAAACGGTAGCTGGTAACCAAACGATAACTGGTAAGTCAACGTTCAAATCAGATGCGACGTTTGATAAAGATGTTGTAATAAATGGCAAGATCGATGCTAAGGGTGGAATTTCATCTGGTTCAACACAGATTGTCGATGCTGACGGAACGCTGTATGACCAGGGGGTTAAAGTCAGAGACATTTATTCCCAACTTAAGGGGGATAACAAGTTTGATGGAAACAATTCCTTTACTGGTGAAACATCATTTGTTGGTGGTATTAATTCTGTCGGAGACATTATATCGACAGGTGCTGTTAAGGCGTCATCATTTGTCGAAAATGGCCTTAATCTAGAATCTAAATACCTGGGTATTAGCGCCACTGCTGTTAACGCAGATAAATTGGGAGATGTAGCCGCTAATCAATATTCGCGTATTGATCAGCAAAATACATTTACTGCTGTTAACCGATTTCTTAATAATGTAGTTGTTGACAAAAAGATCACAGCTGCTTCCTTTAAGGGCGGTACTTTTGACGGTACAGAAATTAGTGGTACAGAATTCATTGAGAATGGCCAATCACTTAAAGATCGTTATTTAGGTGTTGATGCCACAGCAAAAAATGCACTTAATGCAGATAATGCGGATAATCTTGGTGGGGTAGCTGCAGAAAAGTTCGCTCGTCGAGATCAGTTTAATAAGTTTATTGAAAACGCCGAATTTGAAAAAAACTTAACTGTGTCAGGTTTACTTAATGCTGATCAAGGTATCAAAGTAGGCGGTACAACGGTTATTGATAAAAACGGTGTGTTTTACGATAACGGTAAAAAACTGAGTGATATATACAGTAAACTTAACGGTAATAATGAGTTCAACGGTTCGAATTCTTTTGTTGGAAATACCGAGTTCAAAGGTCGTGTAAATTCAACGAGCACAATTAACGCCGCACGTTTATCTGAAAACAATGTGTTACTGAGTAAGAAATACCTTGGTATAAATGCAACTGCAGCAAACTCTCATCAATTAGGTGGAGTCGCTGCGGGTAATTATGTGCGTCGTGATGCAGAGAATGTTTTCTTTAAAACACAGCGATTTAAAGAAAATGTAAATGTAGATAATGATATTACTGCAAATGCAGTAACAGCACGTACTCTTAGAGCTTCTGGTAAAGTTGTTACTGCTTCAGTTGAAGCGAGTGATGTGGTAGAAGGTGGTGTTTCGCTAACGGATAAATACTTAGGTATTGATGCGACAGCGAATAAAGCCTTAAACGCTGAGAAACTTGGTGACATAGCAGCAGCTAATTACGCTCGTCTTGATGTAGGTAATACTTTTCAAGGTGTTAGCATTTTCAATAGTCAGGGGCAGTTTAAGCAAAACGTTGTTGTTGGAGGCATGCTGACGGCTTCAAGTATTAATGTCGGTGGCGTTGTTACTGCGGCGGACTTTAGCCTTAAAACAGCTATTGGTGGCAAAAAATCATTAACTGAGGCACTAACCTGGATTAAAGATTGTGAATCACAAAAGATTGATGCTTGTAAATCTAAACAGTCATCAACACCACCACCTGTTCAGAACTATGCCTTCGGATTTTATTTAGGTTCATCTGGCGGCGCTCTTTTCACTGCATCGTCTGGTGATAAAGCTAACCGAGTATTACTCAATAAGGCGCACTATGGATCTAGAGTTAAACAAACGAGACGCGTTCGTAAAGGTAGTGGGCGTGAAGGTTACTGGGCAACAGAAACATATTATGTGAATGGAGGTAGATCTAGTGGATCGTACTCGATTAGAAACTCAACGATTAAAGGTGCTAAAGTACAGTGGAAAATTGGTAATTCGGTTAAATGGACTGGTAACATAGGGCAGCAGTATACGCCTCTACGCGGCTTATATAGTTGGACTGTAAGTGTTTTAGACAGTAAAAATAAAGTCATATCTTCGTCATTGGTTAGAATTGGTAACCATGGTTATCAACATGCTAATGGTGGGGTCTATTATTAATGTAATGATATAAATTCAAAACTCTAAGGCCGCTAACATTATTGTTAGCGGCCTTTTTCATGTCTTGAATTAACCAATCTTACAATAAAGAGCCTTTCAATAAACTCTCATTATCACCATTAGCCAGTCCTATCTAGGCGTCGAAAAAACAAACTAATATATAAGCAAACTCCCAATTAAATTCACTAGTTTTTAACACCGAAATCTCAATATTCAGCCGATCCACATTTCTCGTTTTTAATCGTTTATTATTGGTCGTAGTTAACAGTGAGGTCAGGTCAGTGATAAAAATATACATGGTACGTCGAATGACTGCCCGAAAGGATTATCAGTTCGTAGGTCTATTTTGTGTTAACAACGTGAGTATGTTGAGCCGTTCCCTTCGTGATACCGGTGTAGACCCTAAATATTGTGATTCACTATCTCTTAATGACCTCAACGATTTCGCTATAAAATTAGTTGGTAATATACGTAAAAATGGCCGGTTTTTTGTTAGCAACACAATTTTTGACAATCAGGTCGAATCATTGATTAAAGATGGTGATTGGAAGTCCGTTTTAAACTCTATAGAACTTAAGGATGTCGTGTGAAAAAAATATTGGCGTTGGCATTAACATTGTCGTTTGTTAGTGCTCCATTAAGCGCATTGACGTGGGAGGAGGCTGAATATCTCAATAAGCTAAAGCAACACTTAGCCGCCTCAATACCAATCGCTGAAAGAGCTTCGGCTGCCGCATCATCAGGTAGAGTTCATTTTAAATACGGGCAACTAAAAGCTGATTTAGAAGAGATGCAAAGACTAATTAACAATCACCTGAATTCACCACAACTTCCAAGAAGTTTAACGGACCTAACACTTTCATATAGCAGTGTTAGTCGACAGGAAGAATAATTATGGCATGTCATGAGCGAGGTATTGATTACCAACATTGCATGGAAGTCGTGTTTAACACTGGCGGAATAGCAGACATATTTGACTATTACACACTATTTCAATATTCAGGGCTTGCAATCTTATTACTTTTCGGAGCTTGGGTGCTCGGAAATGTCTATGACGCGTTTAGTGCTAGAAATTTATCATTTGCGTATGCAGCTAAGGCGGTGGCCAGGATACTGGTACTAGTGTCCTTTGGCATGTATCTGATGACTGGTGGATAACAATACTAAGCGAATTGAATAAATAACATGAAACCTAACAAATTAATTAACTAGGAAATAACAATGAAGAAGATGATCAATAAACTAAGCGCGAAAATGTTGACTGTGTGTATTACATCCTCATTAGCAACTCAAAGTGTGTGGGCTGCGGGTATCCCCCCTGTGACAGCCCCAACTGGTGGTAACGGTGGTGGCCTCATAAAAACCTTCCAGAATTACATGGGAGATGGGATTTTGCTAATTGGTTTAATGTTGAGTTCGTGGGCTTTGATTCGCGTCGTATCCAATGGGATAACAACGTATGGTGAAATTAGTGATGGTAAGGCTACATACAAGGATCTTGGGACTACCGCGGTCGTAGGTGTGGTACTTGCCTCTGCAACATTCTGGATGGTTACACAAGCAACTGAAATATTTTAACGATTAACAGTTAGCGATTGTTTTAGTGCGTTTTTAACTGAAATCGGATCACGTTAAATAGGATTCAACATGGCAAAACATCACTCCATCCCAACAACGCTGGAACGAATAAGTTATGAACCAGCACTTTGGAAAGGGCTCACAGGAAATGAAATCTTCATAATTGGAGCTGTGAATATCATTCTATTTAGCGTGATAGGTGCGGTAAGTGGTTCATTTTTCGGTATAGGCATTTTAGGCTTTGCTGCAGGCGCACTTTTTGGAATCTTTATGTTGGGTGTTATCGGCGGTAAAATTTCAATGATGAAAGAGTCAAAACCAGCTGAGCTGTTTTGGGTGGATTTCGAACTGAAACTGTTAAAGAAATTTAGTTTTAAAAGTGATTTATTTTACAAACGACAAGTTTGGTCGTTGGAGAGGAACCGTAAATGATGGGTAGCAGATCAATGAATGAACTTTCAGCAAAAGATAAACATTTGCGCGATTCAAAGATAGTGATGTTTATTATGCTTTTGGTTATTTTAGCTCTCATCGCTGCACTGGCAAGTGCTCCATCTCGACTGCGTGTTTATGTTCCGCCTGTGCTAACTCGCGGAAGTGAGATGTACGCCGGTGAAGTACCTAAACCTACTATTTATTCTTTAGCCTATATGATATTTCAAACTCTTAATACATGGGATAAAGATGGTGCTATTGATGGCAAGGAAAATCTAGAGTCCTTTCGTTGTTACATAACAGAAGATTTTCGAGGTAAATTGGAAGATGCTCACGAGCAAAGATTGCAGAGAGGCGAAGCATCAGGCCGTGTTCGATATGTTAGTGAAGCTCATGATACCGGATATGATGAAAAGATGGTAATCCCTAAATCAGCGGGTAAATGGCATGTGCAATTAGATCTTAAATTAAATGAATTCATTAATTCAACTTTAGTCAAACAGGCAACTGTGCGTTATCCACTTGTGCTAGTTGCCGATGACTCAACCCCAAGTTGTAACCAATGGGGTATTAAAATCGCAGGGTTTTACACTACACCTCACCGCATAATCATTAATTAATAGGGTCTATCATGCTGCGTTTTCTTACTTTTATTTTAATTCTATTTGTTACATCGGCTAGTGCTACCGAGGTGATAACGTGGAAGAAAGAGCCGATTAGAATCACCTTGACTAAAGGTAAAGAACGGTTACTTAAGTTTCCGGACCACGTCTTTTACCAAAAACCATTAGCAGTATCGGATAAGGTTGATATCAGTTCTGCGCAAGGGACAGTCTATATTACAGCGAAAGAAGAGTTTGATACGACACGATTCAGATTTCGACTTAATGATAGTCAAAAGATAATACTAGTGGATATTCAATCTGTTGACGCTAGTAATATCACGAACGAAAATGTGATAATTAAACTACCTCAAAAACAGAAGGTATCTTCAGAATATGTTCAGGAAAATGCAACGAGCAACACAACGTCAGGGCGTGTAACTCCAATTCAGTTAACTCGTTATGCAAGTCGTGCTCTGTATGGACCAGAAAGGTTAGCCCTATCTGACAGTCGTATAGCCACACTAGCTGCACCTGATATTGATTTGAGTAATCTATTTACAGGAACTAGTTTTAACACTTTCAAATTATCAACTATTGCTGTTTTTAAAACTGATGAATTTGTTCTTACAGCTATAAAAATTGTTAATAAGTCAATGTTAGAACAGCCCATTGAGTTTAAAGATATTAATGCTGACTTCAGCTATGCAACGCCGCAGCACCTATTTGTAAGGCAGAAAAATGCACCTGGCGACACGACAGTGTTGTACCTCGTCACAGATAAACCGTTAGCAAATGCGATTTATGTTTTTTAAGGAATAATTTATGAATTCAAATCCAATTGTTACTAAGTGGGTACCTGGAATCGTTATTTTAATTTTGATTCTTGTTGCTGTTAGAGTTTCTAAAGGTGGTGACACCAGTATTATAGATGCTGAATCAGGGACTGTAACGGAAACCGTGACCAATGTTAAACCAACTGCTGTTGATTTAACTGAAGAGGGCGATACAGGCTCTGATACATTAAAAACATTGGTTGCCTCAATGAAGGAAATGCAACAAAACATTCAAGAACAAAAAGATGATAAGGCAACTATCATCAATGAAAACAACATTCTACGTAACCAGTTACAGCAAGAGCAGGTTGAAAGAGATGGTATGAATACTAGGATTACCGATTTAATTGGTAAGGTATCTAACTTCTCAGAAAACTTAGAATCTATAAAGGCAAGCGGGAATGGTGAAGGTCTTGATCAAGGGGTAGTGCTTGAAGACGAATATCCGGTTGATAGTCGCTACCCAGCTAACATTACTGCTAGTACGTCAAACACAAGACCAAGACTAAAACCACCTTCGTTTAGTCAACCAGAAAGCACGGCAACACTGGATAACTACTCAAGAAAAGTTATCAGTGGCCTTGATTCATCCGGAATTACTGATGGTTATTCTGAATGGGTAATGCCAATAGATGCGGTTAAAACCACTGATGAAGACGGTAAGTCGACAATTACAATGCCTGAATTTGGAGAGCAAGATGAAATAGTGTCATCTCAAACGTTAACAGCGCAGGAAAAACTCGAAGATTTATTCAGTGCTTACGCCACCATTCCAAGAAATGCAACGCTTTTAGATTCAGTAACACTAACCGCTATGATTGGTCGCATACCATTAGAAGGTAAAGTTGTAGATCCATATAAGTTCAAAGTACTTTTAAGCCGAGAAAACTTGGCCAGTAATGGTATTTTTATTGAAGGTATTGAAGGCGCGGTGGTTAGTGGCACTGCTCGAGGTGATTATACTCTTAAGTGTGTATCAGGTGAAATAAATTCCTTTCTCTTTACTTTTACTGACGGCACGATTTTAAGTTACCCAGAAGGTAATGAGCCAAGTGCCAAATCATTAGGGTACATTAGTGATAATAAGGGGATCCCGTGTGTATCGGGCAAGCTGATCTCTAATGCAGCGTCTTATTTGACTCAGTCAGTTGGCTTAGATGTCTTAAAGGCGGGGGGGGAAGCATATGCTGCAGCACAAACTGCAGTAACAACAAATGGTGGAGATACTACAACCTCTGTACCTGGGAGCATTGGAGAGTATGCAGCTGGTAAAGCACTAAGCAATGGTACCAACACAGTGACAAGCTATCTAGAAACCCGTCAGCAAAGTGCATACGATGCAGTATTTGTACCACCGAATAAGCTTGTTGTTTTACATATGGAAGAACAAATTGACATTAATTACATTAAAAATGGCAGAAGGACTAATCACTATGAAAACCAGTTTTCTAAAAACGATAATTATTACGGCTTGGATTAGTCTTTTAATCGGGTGCTCTTCAAGTAAAGAATCTGTTATACCACCTGTTGATACGACTATTAAAGAAGTATATGAATCACATGCTAACGCGTCAGGGCAGCAATCAATGCGGTTAGCTGTTCAACGCCCGCTATTGAGCAAGGAACTTAACATGGATGCGTATACCTTGCATAATACGCCGAAACCGGATTATAAATTGTTACCAAATCCAACATTGTACATGTTTGTCTCATCAAAATTATCAAGAGACCGCTCACCTATACCTGCATTTATCACGGAATTTAAAATGTACGAACGAGATGAATATGCGCTTCCTCATGAAGTGTCAATAAACTGGGAGCAAAAATAGATGCTTGATACTACAGGTATTCTCGATATGTTAAAAACGCAGGTACGTCAGGCTCTTGGAACGGCTAAGCGAGATAATGCCCGTATCGAACGGGCTGTAACAGAAAAACAAATGGAAGACCTTTACGAAACTAATAAACAGTCATTTATTGATTTTCTTCCATGGATGGAATACCTCAATGATAGTGAGCAATTCTTATTAGAAGACTGTTATTCCGTAGCAGCGGTTTACACTATCAGACCTATCGCCACTGAAGGTGTGTCCGAAGATGACTTGATCATGAAACGCAATGCCTTGCAAGACATGTTTCAAGACATATTCACTCCTAGCGCTGGCGGCGATTGGGTCATTCAGCAATATAGTTATGCTGACACGCAGTTACAAGAATATATGGAAGAAATCAAAGAAAGTATTTCACCTATAGCCCGAGGTACCCAGTTTACCGAAGAATATCTTAAGGTTATGGAAGAATTTTACCGCGGTACAGGGGCAAATGAAAAGGGTATTTTTGAAGATACGCTTGTGACTAACTCGATGTATCGTGGTCACTTACGCCAAACTAAGCTAGTGTTCTACCGCCGTTGCTCCAAAGCACTTCAACGTGATACTGATCATAACCCTCAATCAGAATTAAATGAAATATGTGAAAGATTAGAAACACAATTAAAATCAAATAATATTAAATTTCAACGTGATAACGGTAAACGTTTCTTCCGCTGGATGCTTGATTGGCTTAACCCTAAACCAACATTTGGCGAAAGCAAAGAAGACTTCCTAAATATGATGTCATTTCCAGAAACCAAGGAAGAAACTCCTTATGGTTATGACCTTAGTGAACAACTCTTATTTAACAAACCTGTATCTATTCCAGAGAAAGGCGTATGGGAATTTGATCAAATGCCCCACCGTTTTGTCAGAGCGCGGAGTATACGTCGAACACCTGAACTTGGTCAGCTGTCTGGTGAGGTAAAAAAATCAGAACAGGGTTTCTCGCAATGCTTCTTAGATGGCTTACCTCCTGGTTCCGTTGTCTGTCAGTCTTTTGTTATTTCATTTCAATCAGAAGTCGAAAAACATATTGAAAAAATTGAAAATTCATCAAAAGGTGATTCAAGAGAATCTGAAAATACTTTGAACGCTGTGGCTATCGCGAGAGAATTTATGGATAGCGACCAACATGTTTGTAATGGTAGCTTCGGTGTCTTTATTCGTGCAAACAATGATAAAGAGTTGAAACGCTATACCAACGATGTTTATTCATCAATGGCTTCTAATAGTATCGTCCCATACCCTGCAGCGGGTGATTCATTAGCTACTAATGCTTATTTATTGCATTTACCAATGATGCTTAATCCGACTCTAGCCAATAAAAAGAAATATTTAAAACCCTACTGGGTCCAACATATGATGAATATGTCATTAATGTTTGGTCGTAGTACCGGCTCAGGTAACGCATTGGTTAACCTCTTCAATCGTGGAGGGAGCCCACTTAGCTTCGATTTTATGAACAAGGATAAAAGCTCAAATTCGCACATGCTTGTCCTTGGGCCGACCGGCTCGGGTAAATCTGTAAGTCTAGTAAATCTTATCTTCCAATTGATGGGCGCCTTAAGACCTAAAATGTTCATCTTTGAGGTAGGTAATAGCTTTGGCTTACTTGCTGATTACTGCAAGGATAATGGACTTACTGTGTCGAAAAAGAAAATCACTCCAGGTGGTGGCGTTACGTTGAATCCATATGCTGACAGTCATAAACTATATGAGCCGGTTATAGAGGTTGTTGTAGTCGAAGGTGAAGATGAAGATGAAGATGGCGATGATCAGCGAGATATCGCTGGTGAAATGCAGATCGCAGCACTCTTAATGATTACAGGTGGTGAAGAAAAAGAATATGATCTCTATACTAAAGCCGACAAGTCACTAGTAAGTCGGGCTATCCGTGAAGCAGGTCAATTAGCATATGATAATAACTATGAATTACTCGCTGAGCACATTAGAGACAGGTTGAATTTCATCAGTAGTGATAGTGAACTTGACTCGGACATGCGATCTAAAGTTAAAAAAATGGCCATTAGTATGGATACCTTCTGTCATGGTTTTGACGGTGAAACTTTCAACACTCCATCTGGTGGTTGGGAAGATGCGGATATCACGCTTATTGATATTGCGACATACTCTCGTAAAGGTTATGAGGGGCAGTTAGCTCTTACATACATTTCATTGATGAATCACATTAATGGTATGGGTGAAAAAATGCAGCACGACCCGACTGGGCGTCAGATCATATCTGTGACTGATGAAGCGCACGTTATCACCACAAATCCAATGCTGGCCCCGTTCCTTGTTACAGCGGTTAAAGTTCAGCGTAAACTCGGCATTAGCTCTATTTTAGCCACCCAGAATTTGACAGATTATCCAGATGCCGCAGAAAAACTCCTTAAAATGATTGACTGGTGGATGTGTCTTTGCCCCACCTCCAAGGAAGTGGTGGAAATTGGTAAATTCAAACCACTGACACCATCCCAGGAAAAAATGATGTTGAGTTGTAAGCAGTTACCAAAACGCTATACAGAGGGCATGATCTTATCAAATTCATTGCCAGAAATGCTATTTAGAACAATACCACCATCATTAATATTGGCTCTGGCACTAAATGAAAAAGATGAAAAAGCAGACCGAGCTGTGTTGATGAAAACTCATAAGATATCAGAGGTTGAAGCAGCTTATATGATTGCAGAAGAATTTGACCGGCTCCGCGGTATTGCAGCTTAAGTTAGGTTTTGTCTCTTATTTTTGTTTTGAACTGTGGCCATAACATGGCCACAGTGTCTGATAAGGAAATTATAATGGGTAGTCGGTATAAATTGTTAATCAGTATCAGTATCTTTTTATCACTAATAACAAGCGTAAATGCGGCGGTGCCACCACCATTTCGAATTGAAGTGTTCACCACTAGCATCCAATCTGACCTATTAAACATCCCAAAATTGGAGCGATTAACAAAATCTGATGTTGATGTTTACTTTGTTGATCAAAGCAAAAACCAATTGGACAAGCTTAATAACGAAATGGCACGAAAGAAATTCAATTCTGAAGCTGAAATCGCTGCGTTTATGGATAAATTCAAAAGGGACCCTGCATTTCAAAATAAATTAAAACAAATGACAGAAGGGGCAACTAGTTTTGTTTCTGCCATGAGCTATGGAATTGACAAAGTACCTGCAGTTGTATTTGATGAAAAATTCATTGTATATGGAGAACTGCCACTTACTGCGCTTACGATTTACAATAAAGCTAAAGCAAAGGATGCAGCGATGTGGGTCGATAATAAGGCAACGAAATGATGAGCAGTTTAAGTAAACTGAAAATCCCACTATTAACGATACTTGTTGGTTTCTTAATTGCATCATTCAGTGTTGATAGTTATGCAGTTGATCCATCAGAAACAATTAGCACAGTCAGCAAAGCTTATAGTGATGATGGAGACGTAAACGAGTTAGATCTATTTGAACCCCAATTTAATTTAGAATGCCTCAATGTAGATACATCAAAAGCTATTAAAGGTGTCTGCTGGTGGTATGAAATTAAGTGTTGCTGGGGGGTAGACTTTAACCCAAGTTTTATTATAACCCACTTAATACCTGAAGTTATAACAGAGGTTACCGCCACTGACACGACTCATTTAAGCGGGGCCGTTGGATTGGTTGCTGATGGTTTTAAATGGCTTGAAGAAGGTGTTTGGGGGATGGTGATAAAAAGCATACTAAAATCGGAGTTAAGTAGTCATGTAGCCAATATCATCAAAGATTCGGGCTTTGGTGGTGGTAATAAGGTTGAAGAAAATCGTCATCAGGAGAAAACGGGTACAAAGCCTCATACTAAGACGGAAGGTCGTTCAGCACTTAATTATTATGATGTAAGAATGTTTGCTAATCCTGTTTACCCACTGGTTCAAACCGCCGTAAACGCTATTGGTGGCAATTTTGGTGTGAATCTTTGTGATTCTGAACTTACAATGTACCAACCAGTATTTAGTTCCCGTGCATCACCTGAGTGGAACCTAGGTATATGGGAAGCCGCCAAAACACCATTTAATATAAAGCGAGCAATTGAATATAAAAATATGACGTGGAATATTCAGATTCCAGGGTATGAAGATTTAGCTAATTCTGTGAATGAGGCAGGTCGTAAGGTACCACACATACCAGGAATAACTAGTGGTAAGCGTTGGGGGTGGATTTACCCTCGGAAGGGCTTTATAGAAAATCAATCACCATACCAGGGAGCTGCCACTATAGCACAGCGTGCTGCTGATATTATTGGTGGAGATGGAAGCGGTTTACACGTTGTAGTCACAAAACTTTCCAGAAAACCGCGTACAACGGGTAGTTTTAAGTATTTCAATGTAGATTATATTCATGAAAAACCGGAAGGAACCAACGACAAGAAAAGTGAGCATACGTGGCAAATGCTGTATCCAAAAAAGTCGAATGAATGTAAACGTTTTCCGACTAAGACTGAGGAGATACCGAGTGTTGACAATTCGTATATATGGTTACTATGGAAACGATATAAGTGCTGTGGTGATCGAGGAAATTACATCACAGCAATTGAATGGGGATAATAAGTTTCCATTATAATTTTGAGTCGTTCGAAATAAATATAGCAGGGTACTGAATGGTATCCTGCTTGACATGCTAATTAGAGAAGCCATTTTTTTCTTAATAAATTTTAACTACTTCCAACACCCCACGAAATCTCAATATTCAGCCATCCCACATTTACAGACACTGCTTTGATAGTATAAATAAATCTTAGCAAAATGGCGTTCTATCATGAAAAAACCAGTTCTGAGCATTGCACTTTGTGGCGCTATGCTTTTCAACGCGTCTGTAATGGCAGTTGATATAAATTCTACGCAAAATAAAAACTCACAATGGTCTGATTGGTATGTTGGTGCTAAAGCTATTATTGAACCATTTAGTTCAAAAGATAAGATGAAGTTTGGTTTTAAGGTAGTAGACAATAGTACCTGTGGCAATTTCGATATGGAAACATCATTTAAAAGTACATTCAGCAAGGCTAAATTTAAACAAATATTAGTAAATCTCGAAGTCGGGATTAAAGCTTCAGTAAGTCCAGCTTCTCTAATGCAGATGGCAATAAAAAGAGCTAACCCTGATTTATTCAGTGAAATCCAAAACTTCATGGCACAGGCTCAATTCGACTTTGATAATTTCACTAAAGCTTGTGAAATGAGTCAAAACTTTCTACTAGACAATGCTGGTGGTGCTTTGGATGCCTTAAATCAAAAAGAAAATTTTGCAAAAGCAAAAAAATATCTAGCTGATACTACCTTGGCTAAAGCATATACGGATAATAAAGCCAATTTAGGAAAAGCGGGGATTAAGTTTGGTGCAACAAGTCTTGGTGGCAGCGAACCAGATCCAAAAACAGGTCAAGTTCAAGGTCCTCTAAATGTTACCGAAGAGTTTACTCGTGTTGGTTACAATGCTGCTTTAGGGCGCGATGAAAAAGTTACTGCTGCGGCAACAACGGATGAGAAAAACTCAATTCCTATCGCGAAGATGTTTAAATCTCCAGCGGAAGTCAATAAATTTGTAACAGAAATAGTTGGCGAAACTTTTATAAAAACTAAATCTGGTATCGAGACTGAAAGTGGCAAAGGTATCGATGGCTTGATAAAAGCTGAATATGAAATACTTAAAGATCTAATAAACGAAGTATTTCCTCCGATGAACGTCTTATACCCTTCAAGTACCGTGATAAACAGGAAAATCGATAAAGTAAATGATGCCTCAGCATACAGCAAGCTCACCCGTAAATTGTTTGATGTGTTGAACGAACAGAACTCGGGTATAAGGGATGGTTATGTAAACTCAATAGCTGAAGATATGTCTCGGTCAAATATGGTTAAAAAAGTTTTAGAAGCTAAACGTATCATTACAACAGCAATGCGTCATCAGGATGTATCGCAAAATGAATTACTGATGAAAGAAGCCAGAGAGCGTTTAAGTATATTAGATAGTGAGATTGCACGAATGAAAGAAGAAGAAAATCTTAAGTTTATAACTTCAGGACGTACTACAGAAATTTTGTATTTAAAAGAGCTAAACAAAAATTCTAATTCACCGAGTTATGGAGGCTAACATGAATAAGTGGGTTAAGACTGCAGCTTATTTCAGTGCGATGTGCTGCCTTTCATTGATAATTGTTTTTACTTCGGTGATGGTGAATGAAGATACAGATTTCAAAGTAATATTTTTTTACATTCGAATCACGATGTATCCAATAAGTATTGTTGCGTTTCATTTCTATATCAAAAGAAAGTTCGGTGATTATAGTATGAGACCTGAGATTAAATATAGGGTGAGACGCTTGCAATCTGTGCTTGTAGTTTTGTTTGTTCTATTTGAAGTGATACAAATAATGCGAGGTACCAGCTTATGACAATGTTAGTGAACACTGCAATGGAAGCTTATACTATTACGCTAGGTTTTTTCCTGAATAACAGAATTTGGGACCTGTTAAATATGACAGGTATAGCTTTTATCCCGATTATTGTCTCTGTTGTAAAAGCTTTTGGCCAAGCATCTGCAGGGGGGGATGATGAAGGGAATAAGGGGATTCAGGCCCTAAAGCGCGTTGAAGTTGATTTTATGCGGATAATACCTGTGATGATATTGTGTGTTTTCCCGTTAGGGCCAGAAATGAAGATAGATACGATTAACTATGCTTCAACGACATGTGCCGAGGCAAATATAACAAACAGCATTACAGGTGGAGGCCTTGATTCTTCAGTTTCAATGTATAATAAAAATACAGGATATCTTCTAGATCCAAGGCAGGGGAACGCCACTATAAGTACTGCATTACAAAGAACAGATATATCAATCAACGGTACGGCAGCTCGACCTCAGTTATGGTTTGGATTAGTTCAAAATATGTCAACCAGAGGTGCTAACGCACTTATCGCAACTATACCTTGTGAAAGTGACATCGTGGGTCTATCAATGCAAATTGCAAGTACAAAAATGAAATCGGAGGACATGAACGGCTACACTGGCGAATTCGCAAAGCAGTGTTATATACCAGGCATCGCCCTTTTAGCTAATAAAGCACCACTTACTTTTAAAGCAATAGATGACAAAATTTGGGTGGGTCATGATGAGTTCACTGGTGTTGTCGATGGAATATATGACAAAATTAGGATGAAATTATCACCCGATTACTGGGGTGCTATGATCGCACAAAGTGGGGCTGGTGCTTCGACTAACCCCATCGATCAAGTAGAAAATTTAAATTACAGTAAAGGTGACGCTCTCACAGACCCAACATGCTCGGATGGCTATAAAGTATTGAGATCATTCCTTAAACGAGACTTCAGAAAAGAGTTAGATGACATTATTAAAGATGACTTAAAAATTGCCCGCTCTGCTATGGCAGGAAGTATGATGCATGCAGGGCAAACTAAAGAGGAGTATTTGGAATATTATCAGGTGGATCCAAGACATGTTGCAAGTATAAACTTCGACGCAGAGAAAAATTGGCTAAACCAATTGATTGGTCGTTCTCTGCTGAATGAGGCTAAAAAGAACAATCCAGGGGAAAGTATTAATATAGATGGCAAAACAAATAACAATGCTTTTGATGAAAGTGTAACTTTTGTTGGTGATTTGGCTACTATATTTCTTTCTGCAGAAACCTATGGAGCAGGTCTAATTGAGGCTAGGGTACAAAAGCTAGCGATACCAATGTACTTACTCTTAATCCAAACTGTGTTCTTCCTTGCGATACCTATACTAATGGTTTTCAGTGGTTACTCTTTTGGCATGGTGTTGACTATTACAGTTACAATATTTGGACTGGAATTTATCATGGTGATGTTTGAAATTGCCCGATGGTTTGATTTTACCCTTGCAAGGCTAACGGCTGCAGGGTGGGGGAATATAAGTGATACGAGCACAGTCATATTGAAATTGGTTCAACTTGATCTCAGCTGGAAATCCTACGTCATATTACCTGTTCTATGGGCGACGTTACTCGGAACTGTAGGCTTTATTACGCACATTACTATGGGCGGTGCTGCACTAGGTAACTCAGCTGGACAAGGTGCTGCAAATGCAACGAAAGCTGATTTGACACAAGCAAAGAAAGATTCAAAGAGTGGTGTTAAAAATATGCGAGATAAAGCTAGAGCCAAAGGTAGAGAAGCGGTGGACAATTACAAAGCAAATCAAGCAAAGTAAAATCAACCAAATCTTAACCCATAGTGATAACTTATTACTGTGGGATTTTTGATTAGCAATGAATCTTTATAAATATTTATAATAAACTGTACTTCCATAAAACACCTGTTACTATATTAATAAGTAACAGGTGTTAATTGGTGGTAGGCAGAAATACTGAATACAAGTACCAATTTTTCAGTTACTTCAGTTTTTATGGATTATAATAAGCTAGGTTCATAGAAGGTAACACTCCTTTTAGCCTAAACCACACTTTCAGTTATACCGCTAGGAGGGTTAATGAGTGTTGAAAACAAACAGGTAAATAAGAATGGTTCATTACTGCAAGGCTTGATTGTTGTTTTGATATTCTTAATAAAAATACCCTTCAAATTAGCATATCTATTTTTAATGTATGTTGTACTTGGTGGTTCAAGTGCCCCCGTCAAACCTGTTGGAGATAGGCGACAATGCGTTACGGGTAAACCTCGTTCATTGGACAACGATAACTGGTGAGTTCCCACTTTCAATAATTGCAGCTCCCCTATGTCTATATTATAAGATGGCCGCTTGATTGTGTTTTTTGAGAGATAATGTACATCACAACATTCTACCATTGTTCATTTTTTTCTTAATTCGGATTTAATCTAAGTGATATAATGTGTCCTAGTTACACCTGAGCAAGTGATTAGTTGATAGCTTATAAAATTGTATCGGCCAGAATCTAAACCTCGCGACTATTGGATCAGCTGTTAGACCCTCGTTTTTTAAAGTCGATCTTGGTGCAGATTCCCATGCTTTTTGTTAAGTAATAAATTATTTGTAACCGGTTAAATATATTCATTTGCGAATAATCCTGCTCTGCAGGACCTTTAGTGAGTGTGGTATCAAGTTATTGAACTTCTTGACGAGATTATGTCGAGTATATAACCTGTTACTACCCCTATTAGTAACAGGATTTGGCTTGAAAAATAATAAATATGTAAATGCTAGTGATTGTGGCAAAGTTGCTTATTGTCCTCAAAGTTATGCTTTGTCCAAAAAACATAAAGTTACTGATAAGTATATTTTAAAAAGACAAAAGCACGGTAACCAAGGTCACGCTGAGTTAACTAATACAGCTCTTGCTATGTCGAAGGATAGCCGGTGCTTTATTGCAACCTACGCATTTGGTGAAGACAGTGCTATCACATGCGATTTACGCTTGTTCAGAGATGAACATTTAAAACCCCATCTTATGGGCCGAGTATTTATCTCAATATATTACGCTTTATCACCTCTCTTAATTAGTCTCTGCAAGCACTCTGTACGGTTTAAGTTTTTATCTATTCTTCTTGTCCGTAGTGTCCATAAATATGCCTGTAAACGACTAGGAGGTCGTCATTAATATTCCTGCACCTATATTGGGATTTTTAATCTTAGTTATAGCATTAGTTATTTTTATAGTCGGAGTAGGTCGAGTTCTTAAGTTAATTAGCTTCATATATTTCGGACTAATTCGTCTTAGAAAAGGGGATAACTATTATCCAGCAACGCCTTTTGGTTTTAAAGGTAAACTAGTCTATTCGGATGAAAATATAAACGCTAAAATATTTAGGTCATCAAAATATCTTGTCCAGGCCAAGCCTGATTTTATTTACGAAACTGCTTATCAAAAATTTACATTAGTTGAGTATAAGGAACGTAATGCAAAAGTTTATCTGAGTGATGAAATACAAATGCTAACGTCAGTGATAGCTGTAAGAGATAGTTTTAATATTACTCATGGATACGTTGTTACGGGTAAGGAAAAAAAGGGTGGAGTACTGCCTGATAGTGCAACTATTTATGGCCAAGTTAAACCTTACATCATTGAAGCCAGAAAAATTAATAAGTGTGGTAAAACATCAAAATCTTCACCTGCAAAGTTCAAATGCTTAACATGCGCAATGCGTAGTTCATGTGAGTTTAAAATATCTTAATAAGGTGAATAGGCCAATTTAAACGAGAATAAATGTATTGACTTTGTTCTTTATGGCTTTAATATTAAAGAATACACGCACAGGCTAAGCGTGTTGAAACGCCTCACTTTCAAAAATTTCTTCAATTAGATTCAACCTTATCCAATTAATTTCCGTGTAATCGGTAAACAATTCAATTTAACCACTTAAAACAGCTTTGAGTTGTTGCTTTTTTACATCCGTATTTTAGCAAGTGTTCAAACCTGTTTTGTGTGATTTTTTCACCAAACGTCAGCTTAATAGACACGTCGCTGACAACGTGCTTGCACGGTCTTATTATTAAACCGCCATATTGGCAAAACCAAAATGTTCAGGATCCTGAACTAGACCTTTATAGGTCACATCCAAAAGGAATTAATCATGGGTTACCAAGCTCTATTACAACTAGTTGTTGCTTTTTTAGTTTTAAAATTTGTTTTTCCTAAAATTGCACGATATTACTACATTATGAAATGGCACATGAAAGATGACCTCGATACCGCTTCTAAAGGAGCTGTTGCAAAGGAACATCTTGCTGATCTACGTGCTGAATCTGAAGAAAGTGAAGCGCCTAGTGTTTTACCATGTGACTCACAATCTTTAATTCCAAGTGTAGCATCTGGTGTTCAAACTAAAACAACTGTTGCTAACCAAATCGAACCTGAAATTACTGTTGTTTCCAGTCCTGAAGTTGAAACTAATGATTTTGAGACTCAGGACCTGAGTACACCTGCATTTCTACGTTGCGGGAATGGTGAAGGAATCATGGCTAGAATAGCTGCTCAAGCTAAGAAAGTTGAGCCGCCTGTTGTTGAGGTATTTAGTCATGCTAAAACTGCAGCAAAGCAAGTTGCATCAGCCACTCAACTCACCCAAAGTGAGACGAACTATACCTATAAAGGTTTTGGAACCCTGGAACCATCACGTTTCTAGAATAAAGAAAGAAGGGCATTACGCCCTTCTTTTTACTTTCGGTTAATTACCTAAGACTTCACAATGAAATTTTAGGTAATTGTCTGTTGAAGACGATTAGTTATGAGGAATTTACTACCTCGCCTTCCAACACTTCCAAATAAAGGAATGATTATGAAAATTGCATCTGATGAAAACATTGGCGCATTAAGCGGACGTATCAGCTTTACTAATATTAAAGACGGAAATGATGGCCCTTGGGGTTCTATTGGCGTCATAACTGATGACTCCTACCAGAACAAAGATAAAGTAAAAGTTGAGCGTTATCAAGCCATTACTGTTGAGGTGAAAGCTCATACGTTACTAGCTCTGACTGAAATTCTAAATATAGGTGACTCAATTCATTTAAAATACGTTCTGCGAGTTGATCAATGGAAAGATAAAACAAGCGGACTAGATCGTAAAGCACTTAAACCACACTGTACGCAAATTGTGTCTCACACTTCTAAAGCAGCAAAAGACCTCCTTAAACAGGCAGGCCTGATGAAAAGTGCACAACCGCAACAACCGCAACATCCGCAACAACCGCAACAACCGCAACAACCGCAACAACCGCAACAACCGCAACAACCGCAACATCCGCAACATCCGCAACATCAAAACAACGATGCAGGATGGGGACAGCCTCAGCAACCCCAATCGAGCTACGCACACGAAAAATCCAAATAAATCTCTAATTTAAACTTAAGATCAACCTCAAAGCAGTACTGATATTTATCTGTGCTGCTTTTCAATTTTCCAATTAAGGAACATTCAAATGAAAAAAACAATCATAGAAATCATGGGCGTGAGAACGTTGAAAGAAGCACGCGATGAGATAAAACGTGTTTTATTTCACAGCTATAATCATGACCATTGCCCTCATGGTGTCGAGGTTACTGAAAGCGATGTGAATCGTGTAGTGGCCTTATGTGAGGCTTACTGTCTAAACCCGTATGAACGTCATTTGTACATCGAGCATAATGATAACGGTATGCTTGAGCCGATACTAAGAATTGATGGCTGGTATAAAATAGCTACAGCTCATCCTGATTATGATGGCTTTGAGTTTTTTGAATCAGAAGCTGAAACAATAATTGATTTGAGTGATTTCAGTGAGAATATGAACATACCTCCTCGAATAGACGGGGAAAAAAGGACTGTTCACAATTTCGTTGGCTGTAAGATTTTCAGAAAATCGGTAAAGCATTCACCCGTTGTTAAAACATATTTCGATGAAGTATTCAACTCACAATCATTAACATGGTTAACACACCCTAAAAGAAGACTTCAGCAAAAGGCATTTGCTGAAGCTGCACGAATAGTTTTAGGGATAAACATATTTGAAGCTGGTATGGCCGAATTATCAGAGTCAGTTTCTAGTGCACGAGTGCAGGAAAAAGATGAACAAACGCAACAAGTAAAGCCGCAAGTTGTTAAGGTTGAGGTTGAAGTAAAGGCCGCTACCGGTATAAGTGGCATGAACGTTTTGAACCTTGGGGAATTAGAGGAAAAAGTCGCTTCAATTAATGCTAATAAATCCTTAAATGAAGTTAATGTTAAAACTGATTCTAGTGTTGAAACTGTGACTAGCGTTGAGACCGACTCTATCATTGAGACAGTTGCTATCGTTGAGACAGGTGCTATCGTTGAGACAGGTGCTATCGTTGAGACAGGTGCTATCGTTGAGACAGCTGCAGATGTCGAAATGCCAACTGAGTTAATGAATTTTATTTATGGTATAAAAAATAAAGCTTTAGAAGGAAATTGTTTGGATGAAGGTTTAACCTACTGCTTAGAACAGGAAGGCGTCGAGCCATACGTTGATCAAATTAAGGCTGCTTTTGCAGCTTAAAATAAGTTATAAATATAAACCTGGTCATTTATGATGGTCAGGTTTTTTTATAGAACGAAATCTAGTTGATTTGTTCAGTGCCAATAAATATTGATCAAATAAATGAAAATCTGGAGTGGTGCGCAAGGTAAGAAAGTTATTTTGTAAAAGTTCTCGATCACCAAAATTTGCTTTAAAGCAATGATCACGACCTTCAGTGATAAGTATTTTATCACTGCGAGATAAGATGTTATTATATGTGTCACCCAGTGAGGTTAGGTGCCTTACCAAATAAGGTACTAGTTCTACTTTAGCGTAGCTAAACTTATCGAATAAACATGAAGAAATATCAGATCTTTTCATGCGGATTATCAACCCATTAATGTTTAGTTTTGTTACTTGTCTACTTGCCCATTCAATCAGGCTTTCATCGACAACAAAACAAGAGTTAATAACATCTGGATTATCCAATAGAAATTTAGATATTAAATCCCTTGCTTTTATTAGTAGGTCATCATTATAAATCTCTGAAGATGATGGTTCTAATTCGAAACCTAATTCAGAGATTTCCACACCACTTTCATCAACGATAGAAACACTTGTTTTCATGCCATGAACATAAAAACAATGATTTTCACCCATAACACTTTTGGTTAATATGTGGAAATATGCAGTTTTGCCTTTGTTAGTAGGTTGGCTTACTGATTGAACTATACGTTCAAATATATCCTCATCGGGGTTAAGCAGTAATGATGAAGATGTCATAGAGCTGTTAATATCCATCATTAATTGCATAAACTTATGATTGTCGTTGAGCATGCTAGCCCTTTATACATATAAGAAGTAGTTTAAAATCGCGCGAAGATAATGCTGGAAATACAATAGAACGTCCATATTTCAGTGAAAGTTTGATTTCACTTGCTAAAACCCGTAAAGTTGACTGAGACATGATCACTCCTAAGTGTCATTGTTTAATTGATCTGCAAGCGCTTCCAACAATTACAGATCAATTATGTATTAAAATGTGATACCTCAAGTTTGCGTCAACAAACTTGGGGTATTTTTTTGTCCAAATTACAAGCCTTAACAATGAATGTAATTAGAATGCATTAACGTGGTACAAATTCAGTATATAGCTGTATGTTTAGTATTACAATAAACTTTACCAAATTAATAAAGTGGTGCGTGTTTATTAAATGCACTTAAATTTATCATTTTGGTAAATATACTGGCCGAGGGTAAAGTTTGTTGCTAAGATGATGATCATTAAATATATATAATGGGGTTGATTACCGATGGAAGATGGAAATAAAAATTTTGTTGATGCTTACAATGACTTCTCTGCATTGATGAGTCAAAACTCAGGCATGTCAACTCGTAAAAAAGTTTTACTTGCTGAAGCTTTAGATAGCTCGAACCAAGATGAGACAACAACTAACGAATACAAAACGTTCCATCACGGCCTAAATTATACAGACATTGCCGAGTTGACTCAGTGGTCATCAGTTACCATAAAAAAGAAGCTCGATGCACTTATTGATTTACCAAGTGATCACCCCCATAAAATTCATGATGAAGAGTTTAAAAAACTTGGTAGAGGTTGGACATTTACACGAACAGCTGTCTATAAATTTTTCGATTTCTATCAAATATTGATGTCACACAGCATGTTAAACCCAGGCCATAAAGCAGAAATAATTAATGTTGAAAATCACAAAGGCGGTGTTGGGAAGACCATAATAGCATCTCATATAGCTGTAAATCTGGCGCTGAAAATAAGTAAACGCTATAAAATTTTACTAATTGACCTCGATCCTCAAGGTAGTTTGAGGCATTTTTTCAATTCTGACTTAGCTCAAAAGTCCGATAGTGATGAGATATTCAGTGCTGCGGATATAATGTTGGAGTACGGATTTGATGCTTATAAAGACATGGCTGAATCAGAGGCTGAGTTACTTGAGTACCGCCGTGATTTCATATTTTCAAATGCAATACAAGATACATATCTGACTAATTTAAAAACTATTGTCGCATTCCCAGAAGATATTGAGTACAACGCTAAAGCGTGGTCGCGAACTTTAGTGGGTGATATGACACCTGCAACAGACCTTTATGAACGAGTAATTAAGCCTATTGAAAATGATTTCGATTTCATAATAATTGACACAGGACCGCACCAAGATCCTCTTGCATGGACCGCTTTGTGGGCTCAAACGGCGCTTATAATACCTTGCACACCAAAGCCTCTTGATATGCATTCAACGAGTAACTTTATCGAGTCTTTGCCTAAGTTCTTCAAAAACGCACCAGTTAAGACTAGGCCTGAAAAAATGAGTAAACTCGTTTTTACTCTTGTTGATGGTACAAACCCTAAGCATTCAGATTACCGCACAAAAACAAATATGAACCTTGGTAGTAAATATTCATTCATGCCATTTATACCAGAAGCACGATGTTTTGAAAATGCATCTAAGCAGAGTTCTACAATATACGAACTACCTACAGCTAAATCTCAAACCTACGTAAATATCTGTAAAGCGTCTCTTGACCATATTGTTTCGGATATTGAATACATATGTCTTAATGACATAAAGAATAATTAGGCGGTAAATACAACATGAACAATAAAAGTGGATCAATGTTTAGTTCGAGAACTAAAGATGCTAAAGCTCAAGCTAAAATGTTAATTATAAAAAAGGTTGCGGGTAAGTCGTACCCTTGTGATTTGATTTTTGTACCGGCCGAGGAATTTGAGCGCATTGAGAAAGATCCTATAAATCCGAGGGACCAAGATTCTCTTAAATTTGAAAGTTCTGATAGTCAGTTTGTAAATGGTTTAAAAGAGTTTGGTCAAATAACTGAGGGCGTTGCGCGGTATAAGCTTAATGAACAAGGTGAGCGTGTTTATAAGACGATCACACTTGCAAATGGTGATAGTGTTGAGCGTTCTATCATAAGTGTTATTGATGGCTTAGTGCGATTTGACGGTGTGAAAAAAGGCGGTTTACCGGAATACAGTGTTGCCGTCGGTAAGTTTGATGATGCGGCAGCAGAAATTATTATGGCCACGTCATTTGACCCGCATCGGGTCCTTTCATGTTTAGAACTTGCTGCGGTTATTGATAACATGCAAACAAAAGGCGGGAAAGAATACTCACCAACAGAACTGGTTAAACTGCTTCCATTTAAAAAGGACCGCGCAACGATATCGATTGCTAAAAAAGCATTACTATTAGCGAAGTCACACCCTGGTATTTTCAGCGTTTTCCCATCCCAACCGCTGGTTGGTAAAACGACTATTAACCAAATGAGTAATATTGTTTTGCATGTTGGTGCAACGTTTTCTAATAATAAGAGAAATGAATTTTTCGAATATATCAACGAACTTGCAACAGACCGTTCTTATTGGGGAAGTAATAAGATAGAAATAAACAGTGATGAGGAAATGGTCACCTCAAAAATGTATACTAAAATCCTCACTGACATCGCTAATAAAGCTAAATACAAAAAGCCTAAAAAAGTAACTGCCAAGGAACCAAGATATACAGAAGTCGATGATAACGTTTCATTCTTTGTCGAAAATATTGGTACGGATGGTAATGATAAAATTGTTGTGAAAACAAATATTGTTATAGAGATGATCAATCAGGACGACAGTGATTTATTGGTTAAGCTCTCGTCAATCCTTTGTGATGAGTCACTGGACGATACAATTCGTGACCAGTTAAAAACATTGATTAGTTAAAATGAAGAATAGTTCAGCTTGTATATACTTGCTGAACTATTCATCTCCCAAGACACATTCCCCCCATTTAAATTTACAAATTCAGCCAACTTACCTGTGCAGTGAATTCTTTGGTAGTATTAGAACCACTTAATCGTGGTTGCTTTGGCATCCCCCCTACACCTACAACTTGGGAAGGTAAAAAGTGTTAATTAGAAAATACGCCATTTTTAGTCGGAATCATAAGTTACTACATTCGATCATATGTATAGTAGTTATGTTATGTTTAGCCTCAACTTTAACTGTTTCAGTTCATTCTGAATCTTTACGTCTACTTGCCGTAACTCCTTTATTTTGCTTTCCGTTAATTCTTTTCAGCCGAGCTGCAAAATATAGAAACTCATATTTAAACCGGTAACTCAAACTTGAACTCAAAGTTATAAATATCTGAATTTAACTAACTCCGTGAGGGTTTGGCTGGATGATTAGGAAATAAAGGATTGTTACATGAAACCAAATGTATGGACTAAATTGAGAATTGCTAAGGAAATTATAAATCCAATTGCTGAATAACACAGCAAGTTTAGTCAATCTGTTGGATGCAACTTTAAGGCAGATAACAATAAATTTTTAGCTGGTATTGATGTACCAGTCAAATATTCTGGTCGATTAACTGTAATATATAAAGAAGAAAGGCCTGGGCGTAACCCAAAGACGGGTGAAAAGGTTCATATTAAAAGGAAAGCTTATGTACACTTCAAACTTGGCAAGGTTTTTATAATAATTTAAATGCCGAAATCTCACTCAAAAGACTTTAATACACCATCGAATCAATAATATACGTTGTCTAATTTTGGTCCAGAGATCGCTCAATAATAGTCTGCACACATGAAATAAAGTGTGCTATATTTAACAACACTCTAAGGCTTAGGAGTGTAATCAGCCTCACTACCAAATTTAATTTTACCTATTAAGACTGTGACGACGTCACACCGTCAGTTGTTAGCTATCTCTTTATTAATGAATTCCATCCTAACCAGATATTAAAAAGAATCAATCGATCAATTTTAACTGGATTGCGATTGCTTGTTTTTGATGTTTACATCAATTTTGGCAGCATTAGGTTTAGAGCTGCAAGCGATTATCGCCACCTTAATTTCAAACCACCATCAGGTAAAAATCAAAGGAACACTTATGTATATCAATAAATCACTCAGAATTAAATATCAGAACGATATTCGGGAATTCTTACTAGATCAAAACAGTTTTAACGGTGTAGATTTAAGAGAGTTTGGCATTGTCGCCACTGTGCTTAAATTAAAATTCAATGTAGAAAGTAATTTATCTTTAGTGAATGTGGTTCAATCCATTAATGATAGTAATTTGTCATCTCTTGATAAGGCAAGGTATTCCAGTGTTGCTGGTTTGCTATTCTCGATGAAAGAAGGTGTGCCTTATAAGTTCACTGAATTTAAGTTTAACTGTCAACATTGTAATAGTCCTGTAAACGCTGCGCATGGTAGCAAGAACAGTAAATATGTGTGTAGTGGTTGCGGAGCTAAAGTTGGTATAAACAGGGTCAACTACTGGCCTCTTGGGACACTTGCTCTGAGTGATGTTAGTTACGCAAGAGTATATTGTCATGAACGTATCGATGCGTTGTGGGGAAAGTACGAAATATCGCGGAACGCAGCTTATGCTGAAGTTGCACGGTTATTGGGTATTCCACGCCCATTGTGCCATATTGGGTTGATTGAATCACTACATGAAGCAGGGCGATTTATCGCGGCTACTGATAGTTTGAGGTTAACCCTTGATGAGAAAAATGCAAATTGCTAAGCATTAATCCAGAATCATCATGATTCTGGATTAATAACTTGCAACAGCACAGATAGTTCTGTAAATTTATTATATTGCGTGCAAGGCTAACACGCTGAGAAGCCTCACTTCTAAATATTCTTTTTTCCAAATAAATCATAAATTTTGATTTGCGTGTTTACACTTACCTTGGTGTGAGTAGTCATATCCAGATTTTCGATTTTGTTGCTCTGAGCAATAAATTGCTGAAGGCCATTAAACAGCATGCGTATCACGCTGGCCTATTTCCAATCCTGCATCCGAAACTGACCAATTTATGGTTTCGTTAGCGAAGCAACTCAAACCAAACCATCCAATTAAGGATATTTTTATGCTGAACCAATTCTCTTCGCTTGGCGAAATGAAACCGGACCGTGTAATGGCGCCTGCAAATGATTTATTCGGGATCAAATCAACCATGAGTATTTCTATTTGGAAAAATGTATTAAATCCATACATACCAAGGATAGATAAAAATTATGTATTTCAAAATGACCTCCTAAGAGAGCTGTTAACGTGGCTTGAAAAACCTACAGATGATGGTTTCTGGCTTTACGGTCACCTTGGTACGGGCAAATCTAGCGTGTTAGAACAGTTAGCCGCCAGAATGAACCTTGCAGTTTATACTCAAACCGGTAGCGAAACCATGGACATGGAAGAGTTGATTTATACCACTTCCTTCGAAAATGGAACCTCACGAATTAATTTAGGATCTTTAGCGAAAGCGTTTACATATGGTGGCTTGTTCATTTTCAATGAAATTGATTATTGTCAGCCTCACCACATTGCTGCTCTTAATGACATTTTGTCTGGAAATACATTAACCATTCAATCGAATAGCGGCGAAATTGTAAAGTTGGAGAAGCATCCTTGCTTTTACTTTTCTGTTGCTAGCAACACCAATGGTACCCCTGATGAGGATGTACCAGTTGAATATCATGGTACCGGTCCAATGAACCCAGCGTTCAAAGATCGCTTCATCTTCTTCAAGCTTGATTATTTAAAACCTGAAGACGAATTAAAAATTGTTTTGAATCGTGGTTTTGAAGAAACGGTGAGCCGGATGGAATTTAACAGTGAAAAGCACAAAGCTGATGTTCATGCTAACTACTGTTTAACTTTTAAACCAGTGATTAAAAACATGATTAAGGTTGCAAACGATTCACGTATTGCTGTTGAAAAAGGTAAATTTGACCGACCGCTTACTCTACGTTGTTTGAAACGTTGGATACAACGCGGTGTTGCCTGGCAAGGTGCCAAAAACATTTTGCATCTAACTGCTAAAGGCGCATTTCTAAACAGTTTATCGTCTGGACAGAGGGTCGTCATTGAGCAGTTTTGTGCGGATCGATTTGGAGACGAATGGAGTTACGATGAATAATTCAAACGAGGTTACTCGATTAATCAATCTTTATAGTGATTCTGCTTTTAAAGATAAATTAGAAATTGCTGTATCAGAGCGTTTTGCATCATTTAATCAAATTTTAATTATTGATCGAACTGATGTTTTAGTTGTTCCGATAGCAGCAGGTTTCTCGCCAGACGTTTACGGTAAACTAATCAATGAAAAAATTAAGTCAGCTTATGCTGAGTTCTTTCTTATTGAGAATGAAGTTAGCCGAATAATCAACAATGAAGATGCTCCTCATCTTCTTAAACTCAACCCTGTCAAAGGTAGTGAAGAACTTATTAAACTAAATCTTGAGGGTAAATCCGTCAGTTTTGGTGATTTGGGTTCTAGTACTTCTAAGCATCAATGGTTTTTAAATTTCAAGCGAAGCGGTAATTCACACATGGAAAACCTACTCGCAAGAAACATTTAACACCAACCTTAAATCGTTCGATAGCTCCCCATCTTTATGGCGGGGCCATACCAACTCATCCAATAGGATATTTTATGACAACAAAAAACACTATATTTAGTGAAAATATGGTCGTCTATTATATGGCGGTTTCCATTACAACGGGAAAGATGAATCTGATTCCAACTGATTTACATCTTCCTGGTGATATTGATGCATCAGGGATAGTTAAATTAGGTTCAAAGCAAATATTTAGAAAAGAATCACTCAAAGTATTTGCAACAATCAAACGGAGAATTACCGACTACCTTACTGCACGCGGTGTACGTTACCAAGGTGGTATAGCGATTCCCCGACCAAACAATGGTGAAGTAAGGGATTTCCTTGAATTGAATAAAGAGGAATTCTATAGAGCTAAAGACCTATTGCTCAGCCAGTACGATACCTTGAAGGAGCAATTCTTTAAAGATGTCAAAGACTCTATGCCTGACATGTTGGAACATATAATTCCGTATGTTATGACTAAGGACTATTTGAACACTCAGATCCAGTTTGCGTATTGGACTGACATTGAAGAAGAAGGCTCATTTGGTGAAAGAGTCATTGACAATGTTGCTGACCAAGCAAGAGAGTCACTTAAAATATTGAAAGACAGTAAAGTGTATAACGCAAAATCTTTGGAACATCTAACAAAGATACGAGATAAGCTTCAGGGCATGTCTTTTGCAACACCTTACGCAAGTACCATCGTTAATCATATTGATGGATTTGTGAATAAACTTCCTAAAACAGGTAGGTTATCACAAGAAGTTGTTCATGATTTAATGAAAGAACTGTCTTTCCTGAGTGACCCTAGCAACTGGGATGCATTGAAGGCTTCTGTTAAGGTTGAGGACAAACCAGAAACTGGTGAAGTTATAAAACCTTTCAACTTCAGCACACTAAATATTGATGATTTTCATCCCGCTAGTAAAGTAGCTGATGAAAAATTCAACCTAGAAAACTTCCATCCAACAACGCTTTCGAATCTCGTCCCGACTACTCGGTACTCTGATTTTTAGAAGCCACCAGCCGAGCGAAATTTAATTCGTTTGGCTAATCAACTATCCATTAGGATCTTCCAAAAATGACAAGTTCAATATTAAATGCTATGCCTATTGTGGCTTCGACTTATGCCGATCAGATGGGTGTAAATATTGTAGTTTCTAATCAAGCATCAACTGATGGTAAAACTATCAATACAGTGTTGGATGAAACAAATTTGGCGGCGAGCTGGGGGTACTTATGCCACGAAGCCGCGCACATAAAACATTCGGATTTCACTATACAAAGTGATCTTCAATTCAGAAATGAGGTTATCGGCGCGAAACTTGCGAATCACCCTATATTTTTTAGTCTGGTGAACATGCTTGAAGATAATCGAATTGAATTTTTATTTATGCAGGAATACCCAGGCATGAATAGAACTTTCAATGCAATGAACCAACACCTGATTGATAAAGGCTTGTGGAGTGTTGACGTAAACGCTGATGCACCAAATGCAGTGTCGCAACTGTTGATGATTTATCCTGCAGGTCATATGGCAGGGCTAAATTACGGTAGTTGTACTGAATTATCAAAACAGTCCTTTCAAACTTTAAAAGATGTTATAGGTATTACTCACGCTAAATGGGTGGCTAATATCGCGATGTCCTCGGTCAAGGCTAAGAATGAGAGAGAGTGTGCGGTACTAGCGGCTAAGTTATTACAGTACATGTTAGACAACACACCTCAACCAGATAAAGCTAATAAGCCTACTGATAAACAACAAGGTGATAGCCAGGCTGGTGATCAGCAAGGCAATAGCCAAAGTGGTGATCAGCAAGGCAATAGCCAAGGTGGTGATCAGCAAGGCAATAGCCAAGGTGGTGATCAGCAAGGCAATAGCCAAGGTGGTGATCAGCAAGGCAGCTGCCAAGGTGGAGATCAGCAAGGCAGTAGCCAAGGTGGTGATCAGCAAGGCAATAGTCAAGGTGGTGATCAGCAAGGCAATACCCAAGGCGGTGGTCATCAAGGCAATAGCCAACCTATCTGTAATGAGACGACAATTGTTGATTTTACAGATAAAGGCGAGCTAACTGCAGCTATCTTAAACGCTTCTGAAAACAAGGATGGGATTTCAAAGAATGTTGTTATGGCATCTACTTTGTTAAAAGCAAAACCTCTCACAAGGGGCGGTATTGTACCTAACTTCAATTTTGATGAAGAAAAAGCAAAGTTGTTATTGCTAGGCAACAAAGTGAGATCTTTCATTAAAGCCAGATCACAAGATAAGTGTCTTCCAAGTCGTACTGGTAGAAACTTAAATGGCCGCAAGATTGCAAAAATAATGCAAGGTTGCAAACGACCATTTACAAGAACGATTATCGGTGACAGTACTTCAACTGGCGTATATATCTCATTAGATATATCGGGCAGCATGAATCGTCAAAGCCGTATCGAAATTGCAAGAACAGCAACCGTGGGCATTGCTCATGTTATCAACAGCATTAAAGATGCGAACGTGAGTGTTTCTGCGTTCAACGATGAAGTTAAAGTCATTAAATCATTTAATGATCAACTGCAGAGCCGTAAAGGCGCTTTTGGTGTCAGAGCTGGTGGTAACACCAATATGATGCCAGCGTTGCTTCACGGGGTTAAGGAGCTGTCTAATTGCAAAAAATCGCGAAGGATGATGATCATCATTACCGATGGTAAAACATCTGACTCAAAAAATGCAGCTTCGACTGTATCTGCCATCAAAGCATCAGGTGTTGATGTTCATTGTGTTGGAATACAGATGAGTGGTAATAGGTCTGTCTTAGACCAGTTATTTACTTCTTCAGGTTGGGTGAACATTAACTCGGCGGATGAATTAAATAAGGCATTGTTCAACATTGTTAAACAATCACTTTAACTAAGAACAGTATCCCCGATTAATCGGGGTGCTTATTTATGCCTTTTTAATGAGAAAGTATAAATAAGTATCTTCCTCGGAAGTTCTTAATCGTATAGGGCTTTATAGCGATGAATAGCCCCGCTAACAATCCGCCTTTATGGCATATTCAATTTATAGGAATACAATATGGTAACAACAACAAAAAAGCGTTATTTAGACGCTGCAGATATTAAAGATCAAGCTCGAGGGAACTGGATGTATTTGTTCTCAACACTAACTGGTATTGGCAATGCCGCTGATAACTTCAATGGAAATGGCTCTAGTTCAGGTTCAGCTAATGCAAGAAGTGCTTGTCCTGTTCATGGGGGCAATAGTAATAAAGCTTTTTACTTCTTTAACGACTCAAACGAAACTGGCGCTGGTGGTTGTAATTCCTGTGGTGTTCATTATGACTTTGACCTCATTATGTGGGCTAATGGCTGGGACTTTCGTCGTACAGTCGAAGCAGTTGCTGATGCGCTTGATATTGATGAATCAGAAAGAAAGCGTAACTACAAACCTAAGCCACAAGCTGAAATTAAACCGAGAGAATTGACAGCTACAGAGCTTGAGAAAAATCTCAATTTAAAAAACAAAATGAGCCAACAGTGGAATGAGGCTTATCCGTTAAATAAGGGTAAGGCGAAACCAGCAAGGCTATATTTCAAAAATAGAGGATTGGGTGATATTGGTCTATTAGGTGGAGAAGTGCGTTTACATCCAGGATTAAAATACTGGGTGGAGGACAAAGACACCAAATTTGGCTATAAATCACTTGGTACATTTCCTTGTATCATTTCAACAATTCGAAATAAAGACGGTAAGCCAACAACGCTTCATTATATCTACATCACAAAGGATGGAAATAAAGCAGACGTACCATGCTGCAAGAAATTAGGCACAGCACAAGCTGGAGTATCTATTTCTGGTGGCTGTATTGCTCTTTCTCCACCGTCTCGTGTGAAAGGTGTTGCTGAAGGTCTTGAAACCAGTATCGCGGTTGAAAATGCCACTAAAATGCCTATGGATTGTTGCGTTAATGCCTCAATGCTGGGTAACTGGGAGCCTGATAACAGTACTGAAATAGTTTTTATCTGGAAGGATAAAGATAAACCGGACTGGAGAGGCATCCGTGCAGGTGAACGAGTATCAAATCTTTTAAAAGAAAGACTTGAAAAACGTGGTATCAAGGTGTTTATCATGACCCCTCCACTAAATGAAGACGGTGTGGACTGGTTAGATGTATATAATCAGCTTGGCGTTCTTGGGTTTCCTGAGATAGCTAAAAAATGGCTAGACATCGAATAAGGTATGGCAGCACTCATTGAGAGTGCTGACTATATAAATCAAGCGGGTAGCAATGGTGCTACTTTGTTTTAAATTTTAAATTCAAAACGCCAATTAAGGCAATTCAAAAGGTAGATTAAAAGTGGATATATTCAATAAAATTGAAACGAAATTAAAATCGTTAAAATTAAAAATAGCAAATAACGAACACTCAAAAAAATTGATGACTGCGGATAACAAAGCGCAAAGTATATGGGAAACTATGAAGTGGGGAAGTGTCTTATATCCTATCCTTATGATTGGGTTGGCATTACTCATCGTTTTTAATACATTAATTATTTATCGGTCATTCAATGGCACTGCAACTGATCTTCAGATGAAAATTTTAATGTGTTTGTTTTTTTCATGGGCGATTCTTTTTGCAATACGCAAAGCTGATATGACCATGACAGGAAAGAAATCATGGTTATCAATGAAGAAAGAACAGTTCATCAAATATGTTATTGGCAAGCTTGAAGGTGATGTAAAAAAACATGTTGTTAAAGCATTGGACGTTATGTCTAAATGCAAGAAACTAACTAAAAAATTTAGTATTGTTCTTAATTTATTAGGACTATTAATTTCTTTTGTTTTGTATAACATATCTTTTGATGTATCAGCTATTTTCGCAGAACTCTTGCAGTGGCCTTTATCATATACAGTGGTAATGAGTATTATCTTCTTAGTAATAGAACCTGTCGAAATTGACTTCTCATTAATCGATGTCGATTTTAAGGGTGAATTAGATAGTACAACAACAAGCATTAGCGCTTCTTCTGGTGAGAATTCTTTCACAGGTAGTACAGATGGTGATAATGCAGTAGCAGAAGCAAATTACGGTGACAAATTGGTTGTTAAAGTCGATAAAGATGGATCATCTATAACTACAAAAAATAATGACTAATTCAACATAGAAAACAAAAAAAGGCACCACGGTGCCTTTTTTCTTTTTTCTTTTTTCTTAAGTTACTACAATAAACATTCCAATCCTATTGTATACGCCACTTGTAGACTAATTCGTCTTGTTCTTCTTCATCTTCTTCAAACCATGGTGATAGTTCAATTTCGTCTTTCAATGCGTTTCCTTCGTTAAAGCCATAGGAAATGCAATCAGTAATGAAATTGAAATCCATGCTTGGACGTAATAACCCGTTAGCTTTGAGCTTGGCACCTTCGATGTCAACATCGATATTTACACCAGGCTCCCACTTGGTATCACCACGGCAAATTATTTCGTTCTCAACCGTAAGCTTAAAATAACCTCTTTTACCTAATGGGTCGATAACTTCAACCATGAAGAAACCTGGTAGACTTTCATACTGTGATTCGTTGATTAAAGGTATATGCCCATCATAGATAGGGTATGTTTTGCCTTTGGTATCTTTCCATTGACTGTTTTCTGCATCAAAGGTAAGAATACGTGTACCATTTTCATAGTAGTAGTGCATTTGAGATGTCATGTTTGAATTTCCTATTAGGAAGTTTGGAAGTAAAGCGACAATAACGTCGCTTGTTAGGTAAGCAGGGCGCTTACCGTGTTGGATTTGAGAAAAAAGTGATTTAACAAATAATAGAGTTAGGGTAAACAGTCCATAAACTCGTTAATTGGTTATTCCATTCTTGTCCGTTTTTAACTTTGATTGAGAATCCTTTGATACCATGTTCTCGGCAATGTTTAACTGCATGTTCAACGCACGAACCAAGTGATAGTCTGCCGTCCAAAAACAGCACGCAGCCAGGACCTTTTTCTTCTGTTAATATTGTACAGTTTTCAATTTGTCTAAAAAACTGAATGTATTGACCTTTCATAAGATAGCCTTTTGGATAGTTCCTGATGGAGGTTTGAATGTAATAGGGCGGTAAATACCCTTATTTTGGTTGTTATGTGAATTAGTTAAGTAAAAGCGTATGCCTCAGTGTTATTAAAGATTTCCAATATTTCAGATTCAGTGCAATCTACTTTATCGCTCTCATCTAAAACGTTTTCACAAACATAATTATCGTAAAATATCCATACGCCGTATTCAGGATGATTTACTTTTTTTGTTATGTCCATTACGCAAAATAACTTACTGAACAGGAAGAAAGTGTCGGTCTTATTCACTTGAGTTACTTTATTTAACATAATTTGAACCTCTTGTTTTGTGGCAAATGATGTATAGAGTCTCGGTATGCAGAACTGCAATGACCGAGATCTAAGGTTTGAATGTACTTATGGATTAAGCAGCTCCAATGCAGTTTAAAAGTCTACTGTATTCATTTTCAGGAAAGATTACTGGGTCTATGCACCACGGATGGTTTAGTAAAAATTCCAAATCATCCGTATCATTCACTTCATAATCGCCTTTACCTTTAGTGTAAAACCATAACGTACTACATTGGTATTCACTTGGAGTATGTTCCTGACTACCAAAATCATCGAAGTGTTCCCATCGGTAATCACCTGTAGCTAACCAAACGCCTTTGTGGATTTCAGTTAAACCATTAGCCTGTGCCTGTTGGAACAATTTAATTGCATCATAAGGCTGACCGTCGTGGTCTAATACCCTCTTAGCTTTAGTTGATTGATCATTTACTTCCAATTCACTAATTCGTTTTTCGTATGACGCGATGTCAGCTTTACAGTTAAGAACATAGCCCTCGTTCAAGCCTTCCATTTTGAGGGTGACCTTCAATAGGCGTATGTTTTCTTTAAGTTGGTCAATATGATTCATTAGGAATATCCTTGGATTGTAAGTGAGGCAGTAACAATGTTACTCGCTAGAAAATGCCTGGGTCTAGCTATCGATGTTTGAAGTTCAAACACGCGAATAGAGATGGACATTCTTAATAAGAAAGTTCATTTCTATTCTAATGAATATATCGATGCGGCGGTTCTTATTCGGATGTAAAGCAAACGTAATACTGGAGTAAGTATTAGTGCATTCGTGTTGGGATTAAGACTAAGTAAGGCTGTTATTTGAAAGTGAGGGTTTTTTAAAGTCCACAAAACCCTTGGACTGAACCTTTATATTAATTCAGTGTATTTTAATTGCAACTACTGATTGGAGTAATAGTGAAAGGCTCCAGAAAGTGCTTCTATGTTGTGTCAGGACGACACTAATGCCGACCTGATGATTATCTAACTATTACTGACTGCTTGCTGCAATTCAGTGAAAGAGGTTAAGAACTGACTTGATGCTTGCTTTAGTTCATCAATTTTCACTTGTTGTGATGTAAATACAACCCGTGAAAACTCAATTAGATCAAGCGTAGATTCATCAATCAATTTTAATGGCTCTCCGCGAAACCCATTTATTTTGTTATCCAAATCAATTTTAAGACTTCTCTTTAAGAGTCGTTTTAATTTCTCAGGATATCTTTGTAGCTGATTTACGTCTGCAGTAGATAGCTTCATGGTTTAATGCCTTTAGTTATGCCTAGCTTGCCCAACAATACTGCAATGAGGATGACTGAAGTTTCTCTACCAAGATAACCATATAGAGTGATCTCGTAAGTGGATGTATATTCCATTAATAGAGACACGCACGTTGTAATCAACAAAAATAATATAAACTTTATTTTGTTTGATTGAGATAAGTTCATATTAGCCACCTTATAGATTGCAGTGATTTTCTTTGAGCCAATTCAAGGCAGCGTTACCTTCAACTAATGAGTTTAGGATATTACCTAAATCACCTAAACCATTAGCGTTGAGTAAATCTACTGCTTGATTAAATTTAACTTCATCAGATGAAATCTCACTAACTGAACTGGTGATGTAGTCTTCGATTTTGCCAAACGCGTCATCGCATATGTCTTGCATACTAGGTTCATTTAAAATTTGAAGTACAATTTCGTCAGGGTTAGAAATGAGAACCGCGATATCTGACTTTGCTGTCACGATATTGGTATCTGGATTGGATGTATCAGTTTTATTTTGAATTGTTGTATTTGTCATAGTGGTTCCTAAAATTGGATAGTTGTAAGTGAGGCAGCAACGATGTTGCTTGCTAGATAAAAGCCTAAGGTCTAGCTATCTGTGTTTGAGATCAAACACGAGAACAGGTATGTACGCTCTTAATGAGTGCTCATATCTTTTCCGGTGAATTAGTTTGTGAAGTTCTTTAAAGATACTGCTCGTGAAGCTGAAATCATTCAGAGAATGGCATAAATTGGAAGTGAGGGCTTTTAAAGTCAACTAAACCCTTTGACTGCTACATATTTTAAATTAATTCACTTTGATTGCAATAGCTGGTGTAACGCTGAAGTTGTACATTGTGATTAAACTGAAAGCAGGGTGATGTTGTCACCCTGCTAAATTTTTAAACTCTACTTGTTATGTAGTATGTAATTGGAACTCAATATCGACCTTTCTAGCAAGAGTTTTACACTCTACATTTGAAAGTATAAGTTCGTCTTCATCAAAAGTACCAAACTGGATTTCAGAAAATCCAAGCCAGAATTCTTTGCAGTTGAATGATAATGAAACACCGGTTGTTTTAAGTTCAATTTCATCGGCTTTATAGCCATCTAATACAATGGACTTACTACTATTACACAGTAATACGAACTGTTCTTCATCCATGGGTAATACCCCTTGAGATTATGGTGTTTATTTGGAAACAGGTTGGCAGATGTTTTTCGATAACTGCTTAAGCTGATCATTTGTCAAAAATAATATAAATTCTTCAAATTCAAACACGACATCATTGAACTCAAAATCCATTGGCATGGCTTGGTAATCACGAACAGAGTCATGACAAACTTCATATAATGCTGTTTGGAACGCATTGAAATCGAAGTCTGCTGGATTATCATCTGACTTTAAATCGACACTTGTAGATTTATATCCTTGTAACGCATTTTGAAGTTCGTAAGCAACCGAGTCAACAGTTGCCAAGGTGCATTCACTGCCACTCATCGCTATCAAGCGGCCGTTGACGAATAGTGCATTACATCTCTCGTTATTCTTCTCGTTATTAATTTCTAATTTTGAGATTGTTAGTGAGTCATTCATAGGTTTTTCCTAAGTTGTAAGTAAGGCAGCAACAATGTTGCTCGCTAGAAAAATGCCTGGGCACTAGCTATCGATGTTAGAAGTTTGAAGTTCAAACACACGAATAGAGATACACTCTCTTAATAAGAAAGTTCATGTCAATTCAGATGATTTGATTTAGGTGGTTTGCATTTGGAAGTGAGGGCTTTTTAAAGTCGAATTACCCTTGGACTTATGCCTTAATCATAAATTAATTTTGGCTCGTTGCAATAAGTAAATTAGTTAATACCGGTACTTAGGTGAATTAATCTATTTAAATCAATTGCATTATTTCAGAAATGCCTTAAAGTATTTTATTGAAATAAGTTATAGTTGTTATACAAATCGGAAAGGTTAATGCAATGGACCCAATTGATTATTTATGGAAAAGACTTACTGAGCCTCTGGGTGATGAGATGGTCTTGCAGGAAACTAATGGCGATGACGTAACGTGTTATTGCTGTGACCGGAAATCAAAATACTGGGCAACTGATTCATACGTTAACCGTCAAGACAGTTACCTTAAAATGGACGTGCCGGTGTGTGCGCCATGCAACGCGTTATTTCTAGGAACGCAAAGACTTGGTATTGAAAAGGGGACACCTGAAAAACCCGCAGGTTTCGGTAAACTCGGCATGTTAGCTGGGTGTGGTTTAATTGTGACTGCAAAAGAAAGTATCATTCTAACCAATCCAGGTTGGCATAAGCGTATCTCTTATTCTGATAACGTGTTGTGTCGTTTAGAGATGGTTTCCGGTAAAAGTGCGTTTGAATACACAGTCGCGCTAATTAAAGAATTGGAACCTGCAGACTTTCCCGTTATATACATTTCAGATTTAGGGCGTAAAAAGGCTGAACTGGTTAAAAACCTTATTTTGACGTCAGATAGCAAAGTGCTTATATCGTGCTCTGCGAATGGCGCAGCGCGAATCGATCTTGAACTACTGGATGAATTACAAACATTCGCGGTCAATGACAAAAAATCGTGGACCAAATTTAAAAAGTTTATCAATGATGCTTCGAATGGACGGATCTCTCCTAGCGATGAAAAACTACAAGAGTTTATGGCTAGCTCGCCGGAGTCTTTACGTCTAGCGCGACTTCTGCCTGCAGACCCACATGAGAAATTATCGTTAATGAGGATTGTGTAACATGTTATATGAATACATTTTAAATTCTGACTTAGATCCCAATGCTGTTTACAACTTACACCAAAAGGTCATGGATCACTATACGGCTGGTGGTGATGCGATAGTAGAAAGTGGAGGTAATAAGCGTCCCATCTGGCGCTCAATGCCTAATGAAAATGGTTGTATGTTGCTAGTGAGATCATTGGCTAAACCTTTATCTGAAACCCCGAGTATTTCATCTCGGGAACTACTACATACACTCAATGATGAAGTAAGATTTAACGTCCGACTGAGTTTATCTGAACGCAAGCCTGTTTTTGATGACAATAATGTGAAAATCAAAACCACTGAAAAGATAGTGCATAGAGATAATGTTCATCGGTGGCTATCTGATCTTCTATTCAAACATGGTCTGGAATTAGAAAATTGTTCGTTAATATCAGAATGCAAAATTCCGATGAAAAAAAAGAAATACTACATAATCGCAGCAGACTTTGTCTTCAATGCCAAAATTGTTGATCTTGAAAAGTTTGAGTATGCGTATAAATACGGGATCGGGCGCCAGAAAGCTTTCGGGTTTGGATTATTACTTGGAGGCAAGTAATGAAGTCAAAATTAATCGAGTTGGTAGATCTGGTATTTTCACCTGCAGGTATTTTGGTTACTCAAATGGGAATGGAGTATCGTTTTGAACAGCATCGTTATGCTTTAAATGTCTGCGCTTGGTTAACTGCAGATGTTGGTAATCCAATAGCACCTCCTGTTGCTTTGCTTGAGGGTGAAACAGGTATCGGTAAATCACTTGCCTATACGTTACCATTGATCATGCACTTATCATTGACTGGCAAACGTGCTCTTATTTCAACGTATACGGTAAACTTAATCCACCAGCTGACGCATGACCTTAATTTTATAAAAACAATCATGCAGCAATTGTCATTACCAATGATATCGGTGAGTCAACGCCTTGGTGTAACGCAATACGCTTCACCATCTATCATTGACCAGTTAGCTAGCGAATTGTCTAATGAAGTTATCAGTACTCAATTAACGGACTGGGCAGAGAAAATACGGACGTCTTATGGGCTTCATATTTACACTAGCTGGTGGCATGAAAATATCAATCTCGATTTTGATGGTTTAGGTTCCGTCAATTTCAGCTTGAGTGATACAAGTGTTGAGGATGATTTTCACTGGTACTGTCATGATTGCGAGCAGTCCCAAATAGCTCAGTTAGTTTTGACATCACACGCAGTTACCGTTTTAGTCAGTAAAGGCATGTCACTACTTAAAGCAGAACTAAAACCGTTTGATTATTTGATAGCGGATGAAGCAGACCAATTAGGTGCTGTGGCTGAGAGTTTGAGTGAACATCGAATGCAACCCACACGGATGATTGCATCTCTTAATCAGAGTAATGATGAAGTTAAATTTCCGAAAAAAGCACTAAAAAAAGCAACCGATGCTTTAAACGAATTTCAGTCATTTTTAGATGAGTTAGGCCAAACAAGTTTTGCGAATAAAGATCATGTGATTGTTGATAGCATGGTAAGTGAAACCAAAGACTTGTTAGCTAAAAAATCAAAGTTACTAGTAGCAACACTTAATCCGATTCTCGTTAAAGTGAAAGAGTCACAGAAAGCTGTTGTAATGGCTGAAAAATTAGAAACCTTTTGTGTAAGCTTAGTGCAAATGGCTACGCATTCAGAGAATGCCCCACAGAAATGTATCGCGTGGTCGAAGATACACCGCCGAGCTTCATTAGCGGCCAGTAACCCTTTTGCTGGTTTAAGTATTAGCCGATGGATTAATGGTATCAGTGAACTTCAACAACCTGTACGTATGTTACTAACTAGTGGTACGCTTTCTATCAGTAAAAAATTGGGTATTGAACGGTATAATAGCTTGCGTATTCAACTTGGTATCGCACAAGACCAAATTGGTTTGCATGATCGTCACTCACCAAACAACTATGGGTCAATCAAGTTCGTACTGGCTGATGAAACAACACCTAACCCCTTTGTTGGACGTGATCGTGAAAGAGGGACCTCAGATGATGCTTCGTATAATGATGGGTGGTTAAATTATGTTGTCGACATGCTAGTGTATAGCATGAAGTCAGGCCGTACACTATGCCTCTGCCCATCATATAAAGAAGTGGCCGAACTTGCAGATCGAGTTACTGGTGCTGCAGATATTGGTTTCCATTTGCCTGGTCGTAGTTTAGTCGACTTAATGAATCAGCTACAACGTGGTGACATCAAGGCCATTGTTAGCCCAAGTGCATGGGAAGGCGTCAGTATCAGATATGCTGATGGTAGCCAACTTTTAGAATGCATCATGGCAACAAGATTACCTACAGCCGTTCCCGATGGTGCCGTGGAAGCTATATTCATTGCAGCTTATGCTGAGCGTGGTTATTCACCTGAGAGCGCCAAAGCTGCGCTTCATTCCAAAAACAGAGATATAGCACTTAGACGTTTTAAGCAGGGATTGATTGGTCGAGGTGTTAGAGCCATTGATGATTCAATCATAGCGTTGGTTGCTGACCCTCGTGTAGGGTTAAATGCTAGATACAAGCTTGATGGGGTGATCCCAGAACGCTTCTTTAACGATTATAGTAACGCGGATACATTCTGCAGTAGTACTTGCGAAACTAATATTACAAATCATAATCAAAGAAATCAGGAGGTATTACTTTGGTTTTAAATAACTTTAAACCTTTCGAACTGATGTTTGAGGTGGGATCTCCAATCATACTGGGTCGCCATCCTATTCATCTTGATGGTTTACTATCAAATTTGTGCTACAAGCACACGGGTTGCCCACAAGAAGCACTGACCATGTTGAAAGAACTATTAACTTGGGATGGTGAACATCAAATATATCATGCGAGTGCAATGGCATTTGGTGTACATGCGGAGCAGGGGATCAGTGCTACAACGCGTAACTATGTTGGTAACATGAAATCAGGTAAGCAATTGCGTGATGATCTTATTGCGCCGACAAAAGTAACAAAGCAAGGTGTTAGCAGTTACCGCAAATTGCAAATACTGGGTGGACCTGAGCGTAACCGTTTAAATAAGCATGCTGCTTATCACTCACCGTATGTAATTTTCCATGGCGTTGGCGATATAACCAAAATTGAAGCACTTGTTCGTTTTTATTGTACACGTCTTGGTGTTAATGCAAATTCGGGCTCAGGTACGATTAAAAGCTTTAGCATTCGAGCAATTGAGACTGACCTGTCATTGATTGATGGTACAGGTACCCATGCTCGCAATATGCCTGTTGCTTTATTAAAACAAAAAACAGGTCAGGTTTTAGTTGGAACTAAGATGCCCGTTGCAGCTCCTTATTGGCGCGGCCATGACAACTACACTGAAACAATGGCCATAGCTGTTCCGCGGGTTCGTCGATTGTTAGTAAATGACTTTTAGTATTTATTTAAAAACCAATTTGTAAAAAGGATTTCCATTATTATGAATAATACATCTCGCCAACCTATCTACTTTCGTGGTCACACAATTGCTGAAAGCGCGTTAGCTACATCACGTCCAGATGATAATTTCTTTAGCCCAAGTGGCTCAAAAGACATGCCACGGTTACCACGCTTAGGTCCTAAAACAGATGCGTCACCCGTTTTTTATCCTGGCACTCAACTACGACACTTAATGAGAGAGGCATTTTTAGAGATCAGCATTCAGGCGAATGAAGGTAACCCGCTTCCACTAGAAGAACATTTCATGATGATTCAGGGTGTTCCAATTGGTGCCTTAGCTAAAGAATTAAGCGGAAAAGACATGAGCGGAGTGATAGAGCGCGAAGACGGGCTCCGTGCTACTAATCCACTTATTTCACTTGGTGGGTACTGGAAGTTTGCTGGTACACTTGGTGTTGATGACTGGCTACCGGTAACTAATGGCGAAGCTGTTCACTATGTACATTCTAAGATGCGTGCTTTACCACATCAACGTAACCCAAATCTAGTTGATTATCTGAATGAGAGTGATGTGGATAGAATTACACGGATCATGCTTGAAGATGGTGAGATTGCACGTAAAGTCCGTGCTTTAAATGATCAAATCAAAGTTCTAAAGAAAGGTTATCACGACTTGAGTAAAGCCAAACAAAAAGAAATTGGTGATCAAATTAACGTAATTGAGGCGGAAGTTGCCGCGATTAAAGATGCGAAAGAAGGACCTACGGAAACATTAGTAAGACCGGTAGAAGGATATGAAGCAATTATCCCTCAAACGCGTCTACGTAGTGGCATGAGTGTTGACCGTTGCAGTAAAATGGAACTAGGATTTGTTTTGTATGCATTGCGCCACATTGCTAGAAAACCTTATGTTGGTGCTCACTTTGCTGATAACAAAGGTGAGTTTTCATTGAATTGGGAAGTTAATACCTGGGGCAAGAACCGTCCAGTTCCTGAGAAATTAGGTCGAGTGGAAGTGGGGTTATTACGGTTTGATATTTCAGAGGAAGGCGAAGATAAAGTTTTAACTAATGCTTTAGCGTTAGCAGAAAAAGCGATACGATCACCGAAAGATTACGGACTAGATTTTTCTGTGTTCGACCCGACATACATCAAAAAATAATTTGTTTACCCTATGTTCTATCTGCATAGGGTTCCCCACAAGGGGGTTAGCGTTTATACTTGTTATATTTTCCCCACAAGGGGGTTAGCGGATGTGATTTTTTCATTAAATGTTTACCTACAAAGTAATCCCCAACTATATGGGGGTTAGCGTTTATACTTGTTATATTTTCCCCATTTTGGGGTTATCGGCCTAATGAAAATATATCCCAAATAGTTAATAAGTATTCCCCGCAAGGGGGTTAGCGGTGTAATCTATCTGATGATATTGTACCAATAATGTGTTCCCCGTTTGGGGGTTAGTGATAAACAATATTGATTCCTAATGTAACCTAATAAGTTTCCCAAGATGGGGTTTTCGGAGATGCGCTATGCGTAACCGTGTTATTAGGAAGCATTCCCCGCAAGGGGGTTAGTGGTAACCTAAATCTCGAAATGGTTCCAGCTATACTAGTTCCCCGCAAGGGGGTTAGCGGATCGAATTAAAACGGTTTCTTGATGGTTTCTAACTTTCCCCGTATGGGGGTTAACTTGGCAAAATGAAGAGTTCAACAATGGCTTTTTTTGCAAGGATTTCGATGTTTATATAGCGTTTAACTAACCGGTTAACGTTTGATGTTTCTAAGCCATGCTCATTAACCACATCAATTTGCCGGATCCCGTGGGACTGAAGTTGCACCAATTGGTTTATAACGGCCTCATTGGGAGTGCGCTGAAACAACTGGGTAACAAGTTTAACGTATTCATCATCACCAGACTTTTGTGGTGACCGACTTTTCAGTTTTGACAAGACGCGGATCTTATTATGATATGTAGCAAGTGAAGCTTTCACATCACGCCTAATCTTCCAATCTATCTCATTTAAACCATCTTCATCAAACCCATTTAGTAGGGCCTCATTAACAAGTTCTGCAACAACTGAATTACGATGTTTTCGTGTAAATGATTGCAGCATTTCAATGCCTTTGAGTGTTAATTTTGGAATGCTCATTTCACTTGTCATTATGTTTAACTCGCTTTAGCTAGATTGTGTTGTGGTGATCTTAGCTTTGCGATTAAAGCCAGCTGTCCTGCCATTAGGCTGTTAAGTTTACTGGTTTTCGCTTCTAAACTCACGTTAGAAAGTGATCTTCTTTGTTGAGTCGCTGCAGAGTTGACCGCTGTTGATATGAATGATTCAAAACATGGATGGCCATTTAAATTTAGCGCGTCTGAAGAGTGCTCCCAACCCTTGTTCGCCTCAATGTAACGATTTTCTATTTTATCCGGAGTATTAGACTCGGGACGGTCACCAAAAACCTCACAAACGTAATGTAACTTCTGCATATAAGATAAACGTTTAGTTAAGCCATATCCTACTAAGAATGAATTCACCCGTTCGTGATTCAATGCTATCCAGTTGGCTAGAACATCAACTTGATCTGATACGACTGAACTTGCCTGCACTTGCCCTCTATGAAGAGAGACACTACCAACTTGGTTTGCGATAGTGGTACTAAGTTTGTTTAGCATCTTTTTTGGTACCGCGGTAAACGCCTCTATCTCAGTATGTAGTTCCTTAATGCTTACTGTGAACGAGCGTGATAGGGCTTGTTTACTGTCATAATCACCATTGATGGCCAACATCTCATTTTTTGTGGCCAGGGTAGACAACATACCATCGACACTGCCAACGACATGGGAGAATTCACGTAACCAAACATCTATTTTAACTTGGCGAGAACGGGCATCATTACCATGGCATATTGGAGCAAACATGGCTGCAGCGACATAAGCTTTGGCGATCTGCTTATATTGGTTGACGAACTCAGTCAGGCGCACGTTAACATTCTCAATTGATAGTCTGCAGTTAGCTGATGAGCACTGGCTAGATAGCGCTATTTGCGACTTAACTAAGCGTCTACGTTGATTACGTAAATATCTAACTGCCAGTAAGTGTTGAACCTTTTGCGCCCTGTGTGCCGTCATAGAGATGACATTAGGTGTGTTTTCAATTTCTCTTATCGACTTGTTTGCAAGGCTGAACAGTCCAGCCGTAAAATATATCTCAGTTCGCTTTAGTGTTTTCAGTAAATATGGTTCAAATTGCGGTGTTGCTGTTAGACCTGTGTTGTTAGTAAGATAATAAACAGGATCCGTGCCTTTGTAAGTTCGCATTGACAGGCCAGAGTTACGCGAACTTGATAGTGACGCGTTATGTAGGGCAAGTAATTTGTTCCATCCGTCTTGTGCCAACCAGTCGTTAAACACTACATCATCAAATACAAAGCTATTATTAATTTGTTCCGCATTCAGATCTTGAGTCTGGTGAATGTCGATGGCGCAATGTCTTGTCATGGCAAAATCGGGTAACCAATATTGAACAGTTTGTACAGATTGTTCCTCTAGAACTGGTTTCGTTGAAGCATTGTATACACGTAATGATGCACGCTCTGCAGTGTGTGTCTCTGTTTTCTTATCGTAGCTACGTTTTCTAGCAGAGAAATGTTTACCTAGTTCCACTTTTTTACGGAGTGCACCAAAGCTGCGAACATCGCTGATAAATACTTGCTGGTTATTGAATGCATGAACGCTGGTTACACCAAATGTTGTTTTTTCTGCTTTTTGTATTTCCAGAATATCCGCAACACTCATCGCCGAAGTCGCTTTACTTTCAAGGTAAGTGTTGAAGTCATTACGGCCTAGGACCATCAATTCATCATGCAAAAGCTGATTGTTGCTGAGGTCTATTTTTTTATTAGTTGCAACATCCTTGGCTTTGATGATCTCACTATTATTTCGAGTATTAATTTCGTAGCTCAGCTTAAATGCACGAGTGTGCTTAGCCTTAGAATTCGATTGCAATATCACACCGCCAAGAGCATCAAATTGTACATCCTGTTTTTGCCAGTGATCGCACAGTGTGAACGGCAAAAATTGTTGCAGGTGTGTTTCGTTGAGCTGGTGGCCGTGAGTTTGTTTAAGTGCAGTAAATGATTGCTTGGCAGGTTGAAATAACTGGGCAACGAATGCATCCGGTACCACGTTGTTTAATACTGATTTGTCATCCCACGGCAACAAACCTTTTAGTGCTCTTTGCTTATTCAACTCAGTGTTAGTAAGTGGGAACGGGATACGTTTACCATTTTTCACTTGCTCTAAGATGGCAACAGGACGGTAAGGTAGGGCAGAAACACCGTGAAGTCCCCAAAGCAGTGATAATAAAATAGCGTGCTTCTCGGTGAACATTTCAAACATTGGCTTTTGCAGCAAGCGGTTTACGTACATTGCTTTGTATTGCATCTTCACATCCTCGGACAGTGTTTCATCACTCATAATATCAACAACGCCAACATCAGTGTCTATGGCGCCAGCGTTGTATGCTTTGACGAACTGAGTGTGTGTATCTCTAGAGTCAATTGTAATCTGTGCCGCGAACCACACCATTTTTTCAAGCGTTTTTGCACGTAAAACATTCGGTTGGAGGAACACGTTATTATTCGTCATAGGGTCGTATGCTCTGGCATGAAAGGCTCGGTGACCCATGTCACTTGATATTCTCTGCAAATAGTCTCTAAACCTTAATGTAGAGTCACCAAACCTTGCCCATCGAGGGTACTTTTTCAGTTCGATAGAACTAGTATCTGAATTTACGGCACCGCAAGTCACACAGCCAAATCTGGCCACTTTTCCGCAGCCATTTTGCTCTACTTTCTTTTCACTGTCGATAGCAACCACTTCGCATACATCACTAGTGCCTTCGCCGTAAATAGCCACCAGCAGACCGAAATTATTGTCATAAGCCGCGATACGTTGGCCAACAAGCGTGTTGATAACTGGTTTGTTTCCGGCGTGATTTAAATAATTAAATACATCCGGTGCAGACCAATCTGAAATCGGGGCGAATTTATAGACCTTACTGGCTTTCTTGCAGGTATCTGCGTTGATGTTATCAATAAGTTTTTGCGCTTTGACTGAGCGAACGCCTTGGCGAAGCATATTATGTGAACGACGGGTACTCTCATCATGGCGTGAACCAGAAATACTGATCCAAGTCGCTTCGCGATATTGCTTAGGCAGGGTTGCTTTGATATTACGTAATGCACGGATACCTGTATCGATTTTCCAGATGATCGAACAATCCATGCTTCTACCCGAACTTGCTGTCGCAGGTAATTTCTGTGCACCGGCATAAAGTATCATTAGCTGATCTTGTAAGGGCGGTGAAACAACTTTCATTTGTAAATTAATATTGAGAGACGCGCAATAAGCCTTAAGCTTCATGATGACCCATGGTGCATATGTCTGAGTAGATTCAGATTCAAGCAGGGTATCTATATTGATAATGACTAAAGGGTGGTCAGTTGAAATTGTGCCATCGGCAATACAACGGCGCATCGCTTCTACAGCTGCGTTAGTTACACAGGAACTGTCTTTTCCTGAACTATACCCAATCTGCATACAGTAGCCCAGGTGAAGCAGTGCTATGTATTCTGCAATTAAAGTTTCACTTAATAAGTAAGCTTCGTTAGCCAGTTCAGATTTAATTGTACCCAGATCAAAAATATTCATAATACCGCCCTTACATCAATTGAGTTAACTATATAGCTATCAGTTATACATTGCAATGCTGTTACGGCAAATAAGGTTGGGTGAGTAATTTGGCGGGAACGGTTGACACAGTCTAATTTTGAGTTTAAATTGAAACTATCAGTTATACATTGCAGAGGCGCAAAATGGTAAACACTAAACTTAATATCCCTTCATACACAATATCAGCTAATGATGACCTAGCTTTTCCGGTATTCGAGGGTATAGAGGGTATCGGTTTTACTTACTCTGCAAAAGTCACATACGCTCAATGCGTGGCACTTTCCAAGCTTGAAGATGAATCGATCCCTGAACGCGAACGTAATCAGCGTAATGCAGAGAAATCTCGCATGAACGCAATTGCTGATTATCTAATAAAGCGTGACAACACATTATTCGGTCAACTTATTCTGGTGGTAACTGAACTGCAACTTACTGACTTAATGGTGTGTGAAGGTATCTCTATCAAGCGTGGTGTCATTCCAGCATTTGCTGACCGTTTGTTTATCGATGGCCAGCATAGGGTAGGTGGAGTAGGAGTTTCTTTGATATCGGACCCGTCACTAGCGTCTAGACATATGGATCTGAAAATTATAGTGGTGCCAACGGCTACTATTCGTGAATCAAGCACCTTTGTTAGACAGATGTTCTCAGACATTAACTCTAAAAGTAAAAAAACCAATAAATCACAAAATCTACACTTTGACAGTGAATCAAGCTTATCGCGTTTTTGTGATCACATTTTGGATATCACAACGCAATTAGGCGCACCATTTCAACAGGCTATATCACGAGACGGCAAGATCAAGCACGGCCAGCTTTATAATTTCGCAAGCGTATCGGACTTTGTATCGATCATGATCGGTATAAGCGGAGAAACCAAAATCAATGATTTTTTAGCCGACCAATCTAATTATGATCTGTATTTGGTTTTGATATCTCAGTACTTCACAGGTTTATATGCACACTTAGAATTCGAAGAAATGCAGAACATTAAGATAAAAAAAGACTGGAAGCACGCGATAGATTCGAACGTATTAACGTGTGTTATCGGATTGAAGGCATTAGCTTATGTAGGTCGTTCGCTGGTGGAGGACGCTTTAATTCAAGAAAAATCAGAATTAGACTTATCAGCGCTAAAAGCACTAAATAAATTGCCATTAAATGATACAGGTGCGCAGCTTTGGCTGGATAAACAAGTGTACAGCATGGTCGTAGGTAAAGTGAAAATCGTTAAGTCATCAGAAAAAAGATTAGCCCTTACACTGTGCCAAGGGATGCGCGTTATTCCTTGTGGCGCAATATAACGGAGACGGCATCATGACAGCATCAGTACAAACTAAAAAAATGGATTTGAAAGCGATCAAATGCCCAACCGCAATGGTTTATATACGCAGAGCCATTGAGAACGCGGTTTCACAATCATTCACTGGTCACGTTGAGATTATCACTATTGAACCAAGTGTTGAGCGAGACCTGACTTATTTCCTTGCATCAATTGATGGTAATGCGTCAATCGTTAAGGTAATAAAAGAACCTTTGACAGATGATTTACGAAATGATTGGTTATCGTCCGGAGAAGCATTACCGGCTGAAATAGAAAATATAACCGATAAGATTCATCTGACCGTGGAATTTAAGTAAGCAATACCCGTCGCAATGCGACCAGCGTTAGTTATGAAATTAACGCTCACAAACCAACTAATAAGTTAAGGAAATATTATGCGATCATTAAACAGTTACTTATTCGGCCCTTTGGCGCCATTAGTTTCCGCTGCATTCGTTGTCAGTGGGGTATTCCTATTCTCAGATTCAATCACCATGTCATGCCAGCAACCTAAAGTTATAGATTTTGTACGCCAGTATGTTGTGACAGCTCCAGTAGATATGCTTAACGATGGCGTTGATTGGGCTTTCACGAAAATGGAAGCCGACAAACCATCAGTACTGCAGGTCAATATTCAATATAGTGAAACGGCCACTAGTTTCTCTAAGAAGTCCGTTTGCAATTCAGGTGGGAATCTCGGGCAAATTACCAGCCTGTTTATTGTTGCTAACTAAGGGGGTCAGTTCAAGTACATCATAGGCATTGTCACTGTAGTAAATAAGTTCTGCTGGTGGCATTTGAGGAAATAAAGGCTGAATAAACTCGCTTAAGACTAGAAATGATTTAAGCCATCCAGTTCTCGAGTTCTATTTAATTAAATTAGAACGCAGTTTTTTTCTGGTGGCTAAAACAATAATTATCAGATTAACGTGGAGAATGAAATGAAAACCATTGTGAAATTACCTATTACTCACGGTGACATAATAGTTGCTAATATATCGAAAGAATTCAATCTACCAGACTTAGATCCTAGTGGTATTTACGTAGAATTTAAGTTGAATGACACTTTAACGGTTGAACGGGCTCTGATTGTTAAATCCATTAATCTTGATACAGGACTTGTCACTTTAGTGCACTTGCTTGGAAAGGGTGTTGGGATTAACGATGTCGACGCTAATGATGTATTGAATTATGTTGAAAGTATGAAAATCAATGGCTGGGATGTTGAACTTAATCATAGTGGTGTAGATGATTTAGTAACTTCTCAGAATAAACCCTATGAGAAGATAGGTCCCGCGGCACCTACTAAGAAAAGGTTGCTTCTTGAATATTGCTTTGCGGTGTTTGCTGCTATTTGTCTTCAATTATTAACACAAGCTTACTTGTTAGATTGGACTTACTCCGTTCAACTATTTGAACACGTAACTTCATCAACGCTTGGTTCTGCAAGCATGTTGGTGCCAATCATGTTTGTTCGATACAAGTTGAAGTTAAAAAAATCGCTATCTTGTGCCACTTAAATAGGCTGTATACAACAAACATATTGCATGCACTACTTAGTGTAAACCATACTCACCATGTACAGCTTGATGGTGAGAACCTTCAAAGTTACTCGGTTATGTTTCCCTTCCAATATCAAAATTCAGCCAATCAAGATTCCTCATTAAAAAACTAATAGAATGGATTTCTGAATCAGTGTATTCATATGCGAATTCTTTCTTAAGGGTCTTCCGTTGATGTAGTAGAAGTTTCAGAACTAAGAATTATACATTTATTAATTAAAGGATGAATTTATGGATATTTTCGGACTTAATATAACTAATATAATTTTGTTTATTGTCCTTCTGCTACTAGTGATGGAGTCGATGGTGCATACATGAGAGAAAAACATTACCAAACCACTGAAGTTTAGGCTATATCTAAATCTTGATTAAAAATTGATTTATATATAGTATTTCAATTACGCGCTAGGCTCAGCCGTTGAAACGCCTCACTATCAAATATTAACTCAAATATCCTCATAATATTCCGTGACGTCGTCACACTCCCAAATTGATAACTGAAACTGGTATGCCATATTCCTGTATTTAAACCTAATTCGGCATCCCTGTTTTTGTGATCTTTGATCACAGCAAGTCAGAACCAGGCTAACCACTGACACATGCTTTTGCATGGCCTTACTTTTAATCCGCGATATATCGCAATACCCCAAAAGGTACTTCACTATGAAAACAGTATTTTCACTTACATATTTCGAATGTCCAAAATCAGTAATGAACTTAAATGATCAAATTATTGGGCCTCAATTGTTTATTAATAAAGATAATGCAATAGGACGGCTCTATGATTACGTTAAAGCGCGTTTAACTAACGGTCTTGATGACGTTATGAAGCTGTATATCGAAGAGCGTAACTGGGATGATTCAGTTTCTGATGCATACGTATTTATTGAAAATTCTAACACTCAAGAAATGCTAGCATTATCAGAGTATTTCTTTGATTTTATGAAATGTGACGATACGCATGTAGGCTTTAAGATAACTGAATTGCCAGTAACTTCTTTTGAAGAACAGCTCTACAGTTCTAATGCTATTGAAATTAACGGTCACTTCAGTCGTCACTACCATCTTGCATCACCTGATGAACTACTAAATAACGATTATGGTACTTTGCTAGATGTTAAATGTGTAGATAACTCTTTTCGAGAATTTCAATATGAATTTTCTTTCGAAAATGTGAAAGATGCCACGTATGACTCGCGTCGTAAACTGTGGGTCGTAAAAGGGCTAGACGTTAAATTGTTCTGCTATTCATAAACATCAATTTCAATTATCACTGTGGCACACCTTGTTTAGCCTTGTCACACTGGCGTCACTCGTGTGTCGCTTGTGTTGCTTGAGTGACAACCGAGTGTCGCGACTACATTACTTTGTGGTGTGGTACCAACTTCCAACTTGCCATTAGGCCATCCAAAATAGGTAATAATATGGATTTACGAACTTTAAATGCATACACGTTATATGGTGTTTACACTGATACAGACACGCTCGAAAGAATGAGCGAAAGTATTCAATTCCCAAAGGCTGTATATGATCTAGAAATGTCAGAACATGGTGTCATCGCAGATAACACAGATGAAACTTGGAATGGTTCTGCTCGACCTTTCTTTGCTCAAGGACAACTTGATTCATTGGCTGTAATGTTGAACCAAATTGATGAAGTTGAAGCAAAGGTCGAAGATTTTAAAATTACGATCTACAACGATGCTTCAGGGGAACATGAAGTTATTTCATCTTGTGAAGGAAAATATGAACTGTCGGGCTGGAGTCTTTTTAAGTTCGATAAAGCGGACATATGGAATCGTATCCAGTTTTATAATTGGGAAATTAGTGACGTGGCGAATCTCATTATTTGGCTTGAGGCTAACGATGCTGGTGACTACGAATCTTATAACGACCGCGAGTTTTCACAGGAATCAGATGAGTTGAGACGACTTGCATATATGGCAATTAAATCAATTAGGCATACATTCAACGTGGTAACTTTACACGGTCTCATTGAGAAGCATGAAATATTGAAATCATTGGTAGATGATTTCAAAAATTAACAAATTAACAAATTAACAAATTAACAAATTAACAAATTAACAGTCGCCTCAATTGGGGCGCTGTCATTACTGCAGATTTTCATAAGCATGCTTGAACTTCGCTCTCACTAGGAGAACCAATAGTGGCGTAAGATTCTTAATGAGATGAAGCTTGTTACATAACAGGTTTTAACATAGACTAAGTGAATACGCGCTAGGCTCAGCCGTTGAAAAGCCTCACTTCAAACACCACTCATATTGAGAATCACCACATCTTGTTGCTTGTCACCAACTCCATATCTGAAAATTGTTATGCCATATTTCCGCACCTGAATTAAATTCGGCATACCTGTTTTGTGATTTTAATCACCAAGCGTCGGCTCCAGGCAACCTACCGACACATGCATTTGCATGGCCTTATAACCAAACCGCCTTTATAGGCATCCAAAGGACAATTACCATGACTAACAATACAAATCTTGCAAAATTGATAGCATCAGGAAACAGGGCTTTTCGTAAAGCTAACAACATTTCTAGTGGAGACGATTTTTTTGACGCGACAGTTAAACTGCCTACCTACAATGATCGTGTACTTGATGTTATGTTTACTTTTGATTCTGATAATAAAGAAATCCCAATTATCATTGTTTCATATAAGAGTAGCGAAGAAGTTGTAGATTATGAAAAATCGGAAGTGATTAAAGTGACTGGTATTTTTGGTGTTAGTCAATGTCAACAGTCACTTGAAAATGCAATACAGGAGTTGGAGTGTGGCGGTGTTGAGTCACCTAAAACCTTTTATGCATTTTTTCATTTCATTGGGTATGTTAACGAGTTTATGGCTCAGCATACTGTACTGGGCTTTAAGAGTGCAGCACACCAATTCAATCGTAAATGGCGAACTAATCAAATGAACGATGTGTTTGATAATTTCGACGGTGCATCGAGTGATAAAATGGGACTAACATGGTTACGTGATTTCGACTCAAGCTTGAGCAAAAATTTAGCTGGCGCTAAGTGTGATGAATCTTTAGATCTGCTAATCCACCTTCAAGATGATTTTTTGGGTAATTTGACAGGTTCAAATAAGCCCTATGAAAATTCAACGCCGCCGTTGCTTCAACGACTTGTTGAGGTGCACGGTAAAGATAAAACGGCCTCTATACTTACGAACCTGATTCTTAAACTATAAATGCCAACTGAGTAGTTAACTGTTGCCTCCTTTTTTGGGGGCAATACTTACCTTTTGAACCCATTAATTGAGTCTGTTTTTTAAACCTAAGATAGATATATTCAAATAAAATAATTAGTACCGGCTAAAGCTGTTAAACGGATACCTCAAATACCTTTCAATGGTCTCATTCTGTACTGCCATGGATTCGTGACGTCGTCACACTTAAATTAATTATCTTAAACTGGTATGCCATATTTACGGCTATAAAGTAGATTCGGCATTCCTGTTCATTGTGATTTTAATCACTGAGCGTCGACCAGGCTAATCAACGACACATGCATCAGCATCGCCTCACTTCCAAACCGTCTTTATAACAAGACATTATTCAAAAGGTACTTTATGACAACTTCCATCACGGAACAGCTAAAACCAAAGTTAATCTCCGCTGAAAATTTCAGTGCGATTAAAGTCAATATTCTTGTTGAGAAAACTCCTACTGAAGATACTTACTTAAGGGGTTGGGCAATTAGGGATAAACGAAATAATAAGCTCATCAGCATGCAGGATGAGTATTTTTATTGTTTGGCTAAACAGCAAAGCGCTCTTATGGCGATTAAAGATGGTCTTTATGAAGGTTTTACTCATTTCGATGGATAGAAATTACTAACCTTCCATGCACTTGCATGACCAACTAACAAACCACCTATTAGGTTAACTTAAAGGACTAATTTATGGACCTATTGAGCATGAACAAAAGTGATAATAAGCACTCGTTATTTTGTGATGTATTTTTTTCACTTGATATAGAGTTTGATCGCAATATAGAACAAGAAGACATCGGCCTTAGCACTGTCACGATCGAGCATCCTGATAATCGAAACTATGTGTTAGATGTTTCTCAAACATATCGTGAAGGTAATCGCCTACGCGCAACGTTTGACAACATTGATGAGCAAATGGGTGAATATCGAAAGGCATTAGGTCTTAACCCGTGTAAAGATTTAACGGTTGATGACCTACATGATCACAACGTGACTTCAACGATGTTCATGTCCTTGGGATCGGATGTTGAATTTGTGAAAGCAAAACTTCATTACTCCGATTGCGGTGGGCAATACCAAATTAACACTCAAGTTAGGGTCAAATCTGAACCACTATAAATCCATCAAGTGAAGACTAAGTAATATTTTAACTTCACTTAATTCAAAACCGCCATTTTGACATCATTCAAAGGGACATTTCCACTATGGAACAAACAACAACTATTACTGTTCACGGTACCGCTAAACATGACGAAATCAAAATCATCGAGATACCAGCAACTTTAAGACTTGAAGTGCCGAGTTGTACTTCTGATGAAGACATCATTAAATTGGTCCAAGGCTGTGCGTCAAGCACAGAGGGTACTATCACTGGCTCAAAAAGCGAAGTGATTACCAATGTTCGAATGTTTGAACCGGAACAGCTTGCTAAGTTAATCAAGCATTCTGATGTTTGGGTTTTCGACCTTGGCAATATTAAACTGGAAACTGCTTAAGTCGCTCAACTTAATAACTTCTACGGCTACATATGAACCGTAGAAGTTACTTTACTATTAAATCACCCAACGGTATTCAACCGAAGTTCGCCTTACAGCGACGGGTATCAAGTCAATCCTTTAGAGGAATTCAAATTATGATAAATTCAATCGAAGAACTGAAACACAACGGCAAAATCAAATCAGATATCTTGACAGCTTTAATTAACATGTTGGTTAAAAAGGCTTTGTTAAAGCTTATGGATCCAATACATGAAGCACTATGTGCTGAAGCAATGGTTAAATTCAAGCCGGTCTACATTTTAGATGGTTCTGGTACTAGTCAAGATAAAGGAACGGCAATGACCAATTTTGACCACCTTTATTTGGCGTCAGATGAAATTGCCGGAAAAATATTTGATTGGCATAAATCAGAGTTAGTAAAAAAAGACTTTGAAGCAGAAGAACCTTTTTGCCCTTACTTGGTAGCAAAGAATGCATTGTTCAACTGTGAATCCATGTTGATTGATGTAATGGCTGAGTATACAAGTGTTCGCAGCTCAAGCCCGAGTATGACACTAGAACTGCGTGCTAAGTGGCTGAATAGAATCGTAGTGCTATTGATTTCTCTTGCCGAAGATACTGGCACTGAACTTAATATATTTAAACACCCACAAGATGCAAAGGCATTCCTTGCTTCAATGTGATTTCAACCCGCCAATTTTGGCAACTAATAAGGCAATCCAATGGAAAACGTAAATATTTTAGACCTATACGGCAATAAAATCACTGTAACCGACATCGAAGCAGCCATTAAACAGGCTAAAGGCGGTTCTGGTATCGACGAAATAAGTCAAAGACCTTTTAAACTTGTAAATGGTATTTCACGAGAGATAGAGGACCGTGAAGATGAGTATTCAACAGTCGGTGAATATTGGTCCGATGCACTAGTCAAACTTATCAATCTAAAAACTGGTATCAAAACAACTTGCGTCTTAACCTGCAATAAACACGGTTTTAATGACTATGACATTTTAGAGCACGAAACAATTCGCCGAGCTTGCGTTCCTCATGGGATCAAAAAAGGCGAAACGTTCAATGTCTATTACGATGAAAGTAGTAAATCAGGTGTCATTTGGGGTGGTGAACTTATTGAGTCACTTCATGATGCAACTTTAGTTTTTAATGGCTATGGCGTTCGTTACAATGCTTTGTATAACGAGTTTCAAGTTACTCATGATGAGGTCGGTCGATGTGAAGAGTTTTCCGAACTTAGTGAGGCTATTGAGTACTGTAAAAAAGGTTAATTATAAATAACCAATGCTTTAAATAGGTTCCCGTGTTGGGGGCCTGTTTAATGCTTCTTTTTCTTCTAGTTATCATGTTCGTGTCACTCTCTCCCCTTTGCAAACAATTTACTTCCAATTGACGATCCAGTCTAACCAAACCCAATAGTGGTAGTCTTGTTACGCTGGATTTATTTTTATAAAAGTTGTCTATTTATTCTTTCGATTAAAAGTGTATAAGTCTTTTCAATGCGCTACCATTTATATCGTACCAAGTACGGCGTTGTTGTATTTGATACAAACAAATAATAATTGGAGCATCAGTAAACAACCGAACTCACATCGATATTCAGCCAAACCACATTTTAGTTATTCAGTTATATATAATCAATCTATTGATAAAATACTGGGTGGTTAGACATCCTCTCGGCGCTGCATTATGCCCAAGCAAATCTGAATCAAACCAATTACTTTCTTTTACGAAGCTTGACCGATGAACAGCTTTGTATGGAAGCAGCAGACATACGTACAGGTCAAGTGGAGTTATTATTATGAAGCGTATTACCGTTTCCACAGCGCACTTTGAGCAAGCAAAAAAGCAAGCTTATGTTGTTCGAGAACAGCTTTCTGAACATTTATCTTTGGGCTTTGATGAACTGAAGAAAACAGAGTTCTTATCTTTATGGGTTTCGGCGATAGGTTATCGAGATTGGGGCGAATTTCAGTCAATTACCAATCACGCCAATGTCCAATGCACAAATACTTTAATCATCACACCTATATCTATGCCGGTACTGGTCGATTTTTTCTCACGCTTTGCAAGATTATCATCCGAATCAGTGATCGAGTACGCTCTGCTAAAGGCGTGCACTGCAGAAGAGTTGAAATTGTTTGACGTTAGTCCTGCGGATTTTACTGAATCAGACACAATCACACTCGCGCTAATGCCTAATGGTCACATCAAGCGTTTAACTGATAAGTTATGGTGGCGACATAATGGGTATTCTCTCAATGTAGATCGGTTAAAGACGGATGTCCTTGCGGAAACTAAGAGGGAACGTAAGGTTGATGAGCTAACTAAATTACAGGCAATGGAAAGCTACGCAGATTTTTATCCAAATTCAGGCACGAAATTTGAAACAATACTTAACCAGGCAATTGATTCAAACTACTTAAGGCGTTATAGATGCCTTACGAATGATGAAGATGTGGTTGAACTTACTGATTATGCTCGAAGCTGTTATTTCATAGAGAAGACGCGTGACGGGAGTCCTGAGTACATAAAGTGGATGAGTGCCATATTCAAAGTAATAGACACATTAAAAGTTCGTAATTTACCATTAAGTAATTTTGCGGACTCATTTCATGAGGGCGTCTCATCTGATGATTTCATTAAAGACATAGTTAATCATCCCCATCACGCAGTTGAAAGAACTAATGATACCCGTCTCCGTATTGAACAAGACACAGGTACGTCCTTGGAGAGCAACAGTACTTTTCTATGCCTCAACCCGCGCTTTTTTATGCCTGCATCATGGCAACCTTTCAAGCTAAAAAATGCTCAACTGGAACTTCGCCTTGAGCAGGACGGCGCCAATATTGAATTGCCAAAAGACATTGTACTAGGTAAACCGTATCCAAATCAGCGTTATATCGTTGCAGGACCGGCTAAAAGCCGAGGGTTTTTTATTACATTATCGAGTAGGGCACCATTAACGCTTCACCTAAAATGGCACTTTGATATCGACGGTGGTTTTGACGTAAACCATACTATTAGAATTGAACTTAAAGACTTCTGTGCAAACAACATATTTTCAATGCAAAGTTCTATGTTCAAATTTCACGAAAGTTGTTCACCATCAAGTTTTATGACGGCTAGAACCATTGTACCTAAGATGCCGGAAGATACGAGCATGCTCTACAAAGACCATTATCGATTTAGGTTTAATCACTTGGAAGTTAACCACCAAAAACGCCATATGGCTATCTCAGAGTCGGTCACATTAAATGCATTAAATGTGCATGATTTTCATAACTGGTAATTATTGAATGTCCACCAGCGCTGGTGGACAAATACCTTTGTCACGTTGAGAGCTAATCATGAAGTTGAATGTTGATTTATCGGAACTGCATATAGCAGCAGCAAAAATGCAAGGCTTGGATGCGTTGTTAACAGAATTACGAAATCAAAAGCTATGTTTCTCTAAGGGGTTGGAAATAGCCTCAAAGTACGTTGAAATAAATGGTGGCGAAGTCACTGTTATTGCAGAGGGCACGTTATTGAAATTACTTTGTGATGAAGTGACTTGCTTCCAGCCTTATGAAGACATTAATCTTTTTTACTTCGAAATCTAACGTTATTCTGGAGTTGGTATATGCCAAGTGTTCAGCATGAAAAACTAAGTGAATTGGCAGCTAAGTGGGCAAAAAAACAAGGGTTTCCGATCATCGCGACTAACCTTGGTGCTTCGGGTTGTCGTGAAAAAGTAGACCTAATTGCATTTCGTTCAAATTGCACCTTGATGATTGAGTCGAAGGTGAGCAGGGCAGATTTTAGGGTTGATGCTAAAAAGCCTGAAAGACAAACTGGTGGTGTTGGAACTTATCGTTTTTATATTACACCGGTAAATATGGTTTCCATTTCAGAGATCCCTGATGGTTGGGGTTTACTTTACGTAGAAGGTAAGAAAGTCATTGAGATGGTCAAGCCAAGAGGAAACATGTGGCCTCCTTTTAACACTGGTTACACCTCAGAGTGGGACGAATTCAAACATGTCGTTAATCAAGATGCAGAGAGGGCATTACTATTTTCGATAACGAGACGGTTAGCTCAAAACAAGCCAATTTTAAACTAATGAAATATGAGGAATACTGAAGCATGACAATCAAACCAATTGAAGTTGTTCGTGACATCAAGGGGATGTTCTCTCATCCTGATTTTCCAGCCTGGGATGATAATGCAGAACTTAAAGAAATGAATGATTGGTTTAGCATGAATAATGGGTCTTGGTATATTGATTCATTTGAAAGCAATGGCCCCGAAGACATGGTTGAGAGTTGGTTTGATAATGGTGACTCTGATTGTACTAACTGGCAACCTATCTGTGATAAGCCTGGGGCATTCCTTTTGTCAATCCACGACACAGAGGAAGGGCCGGTAGGATTGTTCTTTATCCCTAACCTCACGGCCGATGAGGTAATTATTCATGGTGATTAATCACTTCATAAAGACATTGCGGATGCATGGCTTTGGCCTTGTTTCATGGGGTTATGATAGACAAAGACTCTTGACCGCAGATACCAATAAACAAATGGTTAAGTCTCTAGTTAGCTTGAATCAATTCAGTGAGGAAGATGCTGGTGGTATAGCCGATGCACTTGTTAGGTATTCATATGCCTTAGATTCTGACATGTTTACATATTATGAAGGCCTTGGGTCAGGTCATTGTGTAGAGCAATTTATTGGCCAGCCCCTCATCGATAACCATATTAATCACAACCTAGTTGAAAAGGTAAATAAGTTGGTTGAAAACGACTTTGACATTCCACTCGAATTTTTACCTCGAGAAACCGTTATTGCTAAATGTGAGGAAAAGATTGATAAGTTAATCTCTGTTGAGAAGCAACTCAATGAATTACGAACCATTCAGGCGAGCTGGAAAGGTAAAGTACTTGCGTTACTTGGCATTGAATTACCTATTGTTGAGCAGACATCTAAGGTGAAAGTAATTGATTAGTTCTGTTGCAAGAGTTAAAAAAAAGTATAAAGACAAGGGTTAGGAGAATAAATGGGTTATATGAGAACGTATGGTGACGCTAGTAATGCGCCAGAATACAGTAGTAATTCTATCGGCACTCCAAGTTGGTCAGGGAAGCATGAAAGTGAATTTACTGATCAACTACAAAGTGAATTACAAAACTTCATAGTCTGCGAAGCAAAGTTGCAAGGCCACAACGATAGTGTTCAAGACCGTGTTGGGGAAAATGATAAATTTTTCGATAATAATTTTTTATCTGGTTGGCCTCAGTTGCTTTGGGACGAATGCTATCAGCTTGGTATCTCCGAGCAACAAAACCCACAAGAAATGCCTGATTACGATGAGCTTTGGCCCCCAATGCCAATATAGGAAAATATATAAATGCATAATGAATTAAAACTAATATTCGCTATCATAATCGGTATTTCAATATTGAGTTATGATCGTATTGACGATATGCAGGAGTCATACAAAAAGCGGCAAGAGTCTAGCGAACAGTCCACCAAAAGGTAAGGCGCACCCTAATAATCGTGCAATAAAGTGTTTGTTAGCTGCATTTCACGCAATGATTAACTTTATAGGTAAGTAGTAGGAGTTATATAAGATGAGGTCAGATTATTGCCAATCGCTATTGTAATATGTGTTTCAATGATTGCGGTTTGCGGTTTCATTTCAGTGTCACAGTCAGAGTCTTACAAAAACTCACACTGTGTCGGCGAACAGTCCACCTCTTAAGTTGGTAAGGCTGTCAGAAATGGTTCGTTATTTGAAATTAGTCATAGGAAAAATTTTCATGCAATACGCGATAATGGAGTTTGGTAAAGAAAAAAAGAAGACACTTATCTGTGCGAGTGAGATGGCTATTATTGAAAAAGCATTTAAAAATAAAAATGCCGATTTCATTATAGACTCTGATCACTCCGACAAATACGAAGAATCACTTTCATTAAGGGTTGTCTACGGTTGCTATCGAGTAAACCCGCAAATCAATACCACGGCAGACGTTGAAAGCCTAATCAACGAAGCCGTTAACAAGTGGCTATGTACATTCGACGACGATTCAACTCTATACCTTGGTATTGAAGATGTGCGTATCTACTCAGCAGACATTGTGTATCGTGATTGTGGCCACTCAAGCTGTAGCTCTGAGCATAAGACATCAGATTTGGCATTTGCCGCGCTTGTACTTGCACCTGATGATTTGAACTTTGGTTCGGCTAAAAGTCAATCTGTAACGGCTTTCGTTCGATACCATCAATTAGATCCGGTTATGAATATTGTCAATCGAGAAGGCCTATTTTCATTCGATGTGGAAGAAAAACGCACTAATAGTATGGCGATTACAAAAGATAACTGGAAGTCATTCATTGATCCAAAACGAGCATTACGTTCGGCGAGTAAAATGTAGTTATTTAGTTGCATACAAAGAGTTAGCCATACCTATACAGATTAGACGACTCCTATTAGGAAGGGGCTAGTGTCTAACGACTGACCCCATTATGTATTTAAGGCTGTTAAAGCCTTTTTTAATGCGCTATTATCCGTACTAAGTACATTTGTTTTGGTGTTGAAATGGAAACTGATAAATTTAAAAATAATCGGGCTATGAAATATTTGCTCGAAGAGTATTTCGATAATGATAGAAAAAGATTAGCAGCTGCTACACACAAAAGTGCTTCGACTGTAGAGTTTTGGTTTAGAACTAAACCCAAGGCAGTAGGTCTGGATACATTGGAACTTTTGCTTTACAAGATAAAAAAAGGTAATAAGAAAATTGATTTGCCAGATCATCTTTTGCCGGAAAGTCTTAAGTAGTCTAAACCGAATTAGCTGCTTGATTGTATTTATATTGCATGTTTGTTTTAAAAAATTGGCACTAATAAGATTGGGTATATGAGCAAAATACGTTTCGAGGAAGTACTCATTTTATCGGCATAGCAGTTTCTTTCACTGGCCTTACATTTGGATGGACGGGTATACAACAGCTTAGTGAATCAATAGTAATGGGAAGGGACATTCAAAACGATTTGTATATTAATGATAGGGCGTTCGGAAGCGTGTCCTAAAAAGTCTATGACTGAAGAATCGTAGATGTTCCATGCTATAAAAATTGTGGGGTTTTAAATTGACGGTACAAGAGATTTATAAAACATTCTCTGAGGCTTCAACTGCAGCGGCAATTTTGCAAATAAAATCGTCAAATGATTATGCCTTTCGGCATGAATTGGACCCTCGATTACCAGCATCTCCTGATAAATATTTCAAAGATTTCAAGGCTGAGGGTGGCTGGCTTACTTTTCTGTACAAAAGAAAATCACAAAAATACGAGACATTTGAACAAGCGTCAAATGCTTCAGTCATTGAGTTATCCATCAAGTCTGGCAGATCTTACGAGCATGAATATAAAGCTGATCCTAAATTGCCGTGTCGTCCCGATCTATTTTATCCGGATTTTGAAGTTAAAGGTGGTTGGGACGTTTTTTTAAGAGAGGTAAATAAAGCAGACTTACGGAGTGATTAATACAATATTTACACTTAACATTTTGTTTGTATTCACTAGGACTTTGTTAGTCAGCTAAAAATTAGATTGGGCTTAAGCTTCTGTCTGGTCACTTTGATTCAGGTGGTAACGACAGGCCTTAAATCAGAAATGTAAAAGAACAAATATAAATTACAAAAAGTGTAATTACCGAATGAGATAAGTCTCATCGCATTATGAACCGACTTTGATTGATTATGTTTGACTTAAGTAAGAATGAAAAGGCTTTCAAAGCCTTTTTTATTGCGCTATCATCCGTACTAAGTACATATTATGTGAAGACTTGAGGTTATAAATTGACGGAACAAATAAAGTATAAAACCTTCACTGAGGCATCGGCTGCGGCAGCAATCCTTCAAATTAAATCTTCTAACGATTATGCCCGTCGGCACAATTTGGACCCGCAATTACCGAAATCCCCTGGCACATATTACAAAGATTTCAAAACAGAGGGAGGCTGGCTTACTTTCCTGTATAAAAGGAGATCACAAAAATATAAAACGTTCGAACTAGCCTCTAATGCAGCAGGGCTTAAACTAAAAATTAAAACAGGTTTAACTTATGAATCTGAATATAAAGCAGACCCTAAATTGCCCTCTCGGCCTGATTTATTCTATCCCGATTTTGAAGAGAAAGGTGGCTGGGACGCATTATTACACCGTGGTAGCACTGTTAATTACAGTACTTTTGAGGAGGCTTCTAAAGCAGCCATTAAATTAGATATCAAAAATCCACGGCAATATCGCGATAAAAGTAAATTTAATACAAAACTTCCCTGCTCTCCCGATAAAGAATACTCTGATTTTGATTCTAAAGGCGGATGGACTAACTTCCTAAATCTGCCCGTGATATACACTTATGAAGAAGCATCAAACGCGGTAGTTAAACTAGGCATTGAAACTTACGAGCAATATAAAACTGTGCGTAAACTAGATCCTCGCCTACCAGGTTACCCACACAAGTATTATGATAAATTCATCAAACTAGGTGGTTGGCGACCATTTGCACGAAAAGCTTTCTACAAGACATTCTTTGAAGCTTCAGCTGCTGCGGTTAAACTTAATATTTATGATTACGACGATTACAAGATCAATTATAAAAAAGACCCTCAGTTGCACTCTTCACCTAGTTTTTTTTATGAAGACTTTGCTAAACGGGGTGGTTGGGATAACTTTTTAAAGCGTAAGGGTAAGTACAATTATAATACAGCATCCGAAGCTGCAAAAAAATTAGGTATTGTGGATTATTATGATTACGTGAATAGATATAAAGAAGACCGCCGGTTGCCAAGATTCCCATCAACTTATTTTGAAAAATTTGATAAGTTAGGTGGTTGGGAACGTTTCTTACAATTAGATAAGTACAATTACCAAGAAGCATCAAAAGCAGTTTTAAAACTTGGAGTTGATAGTGCTGTACGTTACGAAACCATGAGAATAAGTGATCCTCGTTTACCAGTTGAACCTAAATGTTATTATCTAAATTTTACTAAACTGGGTGGTTGGGATAGTTTTTTACAAAAATGTACTAAATATTCATCGTTCCGTAAGGCGTCCATTGCAGCAACGAAACTTGGTATTGTATCTGCTTCAGACTATACATCTGTAGACCTCGATGGCAAGCTAAAATATAAACAAGACCCACTCTTACCTAGTAATCCGAAACTCTATTATAAACATTTCAAAAAACTAGGTGGTTGGAATAAGTTTCTAAAGCAGACAGGGAAATATACGTTACTACATGAGGCATCAAATGCAGCAGTTAAACTTGGCATTAAGACGGCATCGGATTATTTAATTAAAGATAGTGATGGAATTCAAAAGTACAAGCAAGATCCTCGGCTACCTGCTAGTCCACAACAATATTTTAATGACTTTAAACTGAACGGGGGTTGGAAAACCTTCTTGCAAAAACATTAATAAACTTTCGTAATTTAACAAAGTTATATAGTCAATTTGTATTAATTATGTAAATAAATAATGGTTAACACTATGACTAATTAGTTCCAACAAAACACACATATGGAGTAATTTATGAGTGAAGTACTAGCAACCGTTACTTTTAGTGACGGGCAATTGAAATACACTAAGTTCTCTACAGCATTCAAATGCTGTGACGGTGAGCTATTCGAAACAGGTGAGGCCGCTCTGAATAAAGTGTCAATCCCTGGTAGTAAATCAGAAATACATACAAACTTGAAATTTGTTAATATTTCAGTATCTGGATTTGATAGCTGGATTGGTATTGCAACTGAAAACAATCTACTCGTCTCTAAAACACCCTTTGGTATTGAGTCAATTAATCAACAATTTGAGGGCGTTGTTGTTGAACACTTAATGCACCTAAATAAGACAGGGCCTTCTGGGCAGGTTCAATGTGGTGTTCAGATGCCAACAAAACCATTAAAAAAATATATTTTTGATGAATCATTATCTTGTTTAGCTCAATTTAAAGGGCATGTATTTTCTAAAAAAAATCCATTTGAATTAGGTCAGAAAAAAAAGCTATGTATAGATTGCTTAACCTCAATTGACGTGACGAATGTGGCTAATAATTAGGGGATCAATTTAAATGGTGAAAAAGACTTTGGTATGTTCGGTAGTAGCTATCATATTAATGACAACATTGACCGGCTGTAAAAAAAGAACTGAATATTTCCCTAATGCACCGGAGGATGTAACATTCTCAGAACCTTTTGTTGTTGAGTTACCTGCAGAGTCTTCCTATGCAGAAAAACGAAAGTTTATTGACATAAATTGTGATGGTATTGAAGACATGCTTGAAGTACGTGATACCAAGATTTGGTCACAGGAATATGAGGCTACTGTCTTTTTAGGTGAGAAAAATAAAGATGGTTATCTGCAGTTTACTTCCAATGGAATGTACAGCTTCAAATTACCGATGGAAAAATCATGGGCGAGTACCATGACCAAAATTGATTCAGCAGATGTAAACGGTGATGGGTGTGGCGATTTGGTCTTCACTGAATATAAAGCAGGGTTTTCAGAAGACACTTATATTGCAAAAATTGCGCTTAATCAAGGTGATGGTAAAACCTTTAAATTTGCCACAGAACAGATCACAGAAACCATTCCACTTGAAGAAGTGATATTAAGATTCATTGATTTGTTTGATACCTCATCGCAAGAAGATCTAGCTTCATACTTCACAATGGATTGGTCTGATGCCAATGGGGATGGTAGGGATGATCTACATTTATTCTGGAAAAGTAACCGAGATTTGTATGGGAGTGTTTTACTATCAATGGATGTAGAACATGCCTTGTCTGAGTTTGCCTTTGGTAATGAACGTGAATTTATTTTAAATAATTTTTTGGTATCTCGTAATGGGGGAACTTACACAGTTCGTCGACTTGATACTGAAGATTTTAATGGTGATGGGATAGGGGATTTAATTCTTCATTCCAATTCAGGTACTAGGATCGACCTTTCACCTGCTCTAGGCAAAATTGATGGTGACAGTTTAAACTACACGGTCAATAAAATGAGTAGTGGTACGGGAGCTGATTTAGATTTCTTCTCTTTTGAAAAAATAGATACGTTTGATGTTAACTTTGATTCTTGTGCTGATTACGTTCACTTAGGTGTTCTTGAGACTAAAGGTAAAAAGAACAAGTCGGTAGGTGTATATAAACTAGCAAGTTGCAATAACTAAATGATCTTACCTAATTGGATATGCCTTATCACATTATGAGCATGCTCAGTTGAACGTTATTGATAACAAAGAATTATAAAAGGCTTTTAAAGCCTTTTTTTATAAGATAGTATTGGTACTCGGTACGCTGGCATGACGATTCATTGATTCTATTTACGTTAGTTATCGATACTGTAATATTTCATAAAAATGGAAACTTTAAATGCAAGAAAGACCTATCTCAATTTCAGGTACAACCGTTCACTTCCACGCATGGGATCATGATACAGTCAATCATAAGTATGATTTTAAGAAAGATGTTCAGATGCTTAGCACTATCATATCTAATTTATTTATAACTAATTCTGGCAAGCTTATATGTATTGAGGGCCAGTCTGGTTCGGGTAAATCCGCTTTTGCAAAAGTGCTAGAAAGTACTGGCGTGAAATGTAAACTTATCGATGTATTTATATCAGGGAAAACAGTAGAACCGGTTGCACCTAAAATTGAAGATGCGAGTGTGACGTATATAATCGATGATGCCTCGTATGCTGAAGTTGAGGTGTTTTCTAAAGCGATTAGTCATGTGAAGGCTGGTGGTTGTATTGTTTTACTCTTGGAATCAATCAGTGAAGTGCAAGAGGCTTTAGAGCTTGACGCCGTGCCAGTATATTTCAAGTTAAACCGCAGTGGTTTATCGAAATTAATTTAATCGAGGTTTTCATTATATCTAATCCTTGGACGTTAAAATGGGGGGGGGGCTGCATTTAACCAAGTAGATACTGGCTTTGTTTTACGCATTGAACGAGAATCTGAAATTACTCTTGAAAAGTTTATAGAGGGTGAACATAAACGAATTGATAAGCTTTCTGAAAAATACAAGACCAGCAATGAGCTAGATACCCAGTCGCATCGATTGACAAGGCCTATTTGGGGTTCTAAGATTTGGTCAAACTTACTTCTAAAATTTTAGTCATGATACCAACTGAATTCTAATTCAAACAATCACAATCACAATCACAATATATAATATTAAGGGCTTTTATGTTTAAGATAAAATTTAGTGTCGTAGGGATCTTACTTTCATCACTAGCATTTGGTGTCTCTGCAAAAACAGCGGACCAAATAGAACAAGATGGTTTTTATTTGGCGATGGAGTCAATGAACCCGAAAGGTGCGCATTATACGCGTGTGTATCAGCGGATGATTGAAAATAAATGTAAGAATCAGTTAAGTATTGATGATCTCACTGGTACTGGTTTCGCAAGTGTTGTCGCAGCGTTCGAAGTATCGGGCTTGATGGAACGGCCAACAATTCATGGTTACACAGGATTACCAATGACGGTTGGGGTATTAGCTGCAGACGCAATAAATTGCGATAATTATGGCGCCCCATTTAATGCGCTTCTTTCAAACTCATTAATAAAGCAAGAGTATCCGAAGTTCTCAGCATTTTTATCTACATGGAATACAGTATCTTTTAAACAACAAACCAAAAGCTAATACATCGTTACTTATTGGTATTGCCCTCTCCAAATGTACCGTGCCGCTCATGCATTTTGTCTAGGGCTATTTTACCGCGCCTCAACGCACGTAAAGCGTGCGAATTTAGATTGCCCTCCCTGACTTGGCAAGTAAACTGTTTTGCATCTTTGCCACTTAATTTAAAACCGCCGAATACACTAGACTTGATGTTCATGTTGATACCTTAAATTTAGACTGGTTCGAGAGGTTTGGTTATTGCAAACCGTCTAATTTATTAACTTTTGATTATCAAATACGCATAGTACACTTTGGGTACTTTTTAGATTAATCTCTTTGCATTCGAAATTAATGTTATGGATCTCTGACATTTCAAAAAACTGTTCGTAGTTAATTCCGGAAAAATGAACATAGGTTGTCGCACCTAATGTTGTGATCCCAGGTAAGGCAGTCAGTACAAGCTCCTCATTACCAGTTAAAATGGTGTTTACTGTTAATAAATTATCATTGATGGAAAACCCGTTCTCATCTGGCACCAATTTGATCGTACCAGATTCTTGAAACTCGACATATTGACGTTGATTCCATGATAAATGCTTTGTAGTTACCGTATTCATCTCGGTGTCAGTCCATAATGGCGTATCTAATGGAGACTTGTTATCTTCTACGATTATTGACCCCACCTCATTGTCCGAACAACCCGAGACAAATAGCGTTCCGATGATAAAGGGGACCAATACTGATTTTACTATTTCTTTACTCATTACTATTTCTTTACTCATTACTATTTAAACTCACGGTTATAGTTAATGGTCTTCAGTTATGAATGACTCCCTATGACATGGTATTAACTGTTTGCAGATCTTAATACCCGTCGTACATAGAATTATGTTTTAAGCTCTTCTTATTTGGTAGGTCCACATGAAGGCTAAAATTCTACACCAAACATCATTTGTGTTAACGGTGAGCCCAATATCATATAAAGCCAACCAGAGGCAGCTAAGAATGGACCGAATGGATATTGTTTATCTTTCAGTTTAACTTTGTTTGAATAGACAGCCAGTAATATGAATGTAAATCCAAACGCGATCGACAGAGATATGATAACTAAAAGGGATTGCCAGCCAAACCAGGCGCCGAGAGCAGCAAACAATTTTGCATCCCCATATCCCAAACCATCTTTCTTAAAGATTTTTTCAAATACCCATATAGCGAATAAAAGCACCAGGTAACCAGCAATAGCACCGGCTATTGCATCGGCAGGGCTAACCCATAAACTATTCATATTTAAAAATAAGCCGCACCAGATTAATGGCAATGTAATTCTATCCGGTAGCAACATTTTGTCGAAATCTATTGCAGTTAATGCAATTAGGCACCACGTTAGGATTAAACTGAAGATTAAATTAATACTACTTGGTACCGTCATGGCCACAATTACACTTAAAACTGCAGTTAACAGCTCAACGGTAGGGTAGCGAATAGAAATGTCTGCTTTGCACTTACGACACTGGCCACCTAATACTAGCCAGCTAATCACTGGAATATTGTCTAACGAAGAAAGTTCATATTTGCAATTGGGGCATGCTGATTTTGGTACGGCTAGGTTGAATGGCTTCTCTGTACCTGCAGTTATTTCACCTTCATTGACCGTCACATCATAATCCCGGTTCCAATTAGCTTCGATCATGATAGGTAAGCGATATATAACAACGTTTAAAAAGCTGCCCATAACTAACCCGACCAAACCTGATGTAAACCATAGCGTAGCAGGGAAGTGCTGGAACAACATTGTCAACTCATACATATTTATCACCTATATAATATTTTGGATTTAATCGTCTATCGCCACTCGGTTTGAGTAACAGATGATACACAACTAAACTCACAAATAGTTGAACGGGTGAATTTCGAAAAAGGTAATGGTATTGCACTTCGCAATCCGGATGCTTATACTTTATCCAGTTCTACACTAACGAAAGGTACAGGTATGGCGATTAAAAGTAGTGCATTTGGTTGCACAAGGTTAACGGGTGAAGATGCGATCCGGTTTATTGTTCTATGAATGAAGATAAAGCGAACCCCAAAGCTCAGCGTAATCTCATTGAGGGGCGTAAACTGCGTGCTTCTATGCGTGCGTTGCAGATAGACAACCAAGGTTAAGCCTTGGTTTTTTTACTTCGAATGTACCAGCCAAATTCTCTTATCTAAGATCTACCTTGTACTAAAAAGTGTTAAACACTTCAAATCATGACCCCATATTTAACTTATCTACTTGTATTGACAGAGATCTGCAGTATTGCTAATCTGAATAAAGTCACTTGTTCTGACTAGCCGCGCCCAATTGGCAAACTGTGTGATACAGAGAACCTTCACTAAATTTGACACTCATATTTTACAAGTCATACCTATTCTGCATGGGCGCAGCTTTACCTGGTACTAGACGGAGTAATATATGTTTTTATCCAACGGTCAATCCCTATCTCGATTACATAAAAATGCGAAGCAACAAGCTAAGCTCAATTCCATAAAGCTTCATGAGGCACAAGCGCTAATAGCCAAAGAACAAGGTTATACGTCGTGGGCTAATATGATAAAAATCTCGACATTGCACCCAACCTTAAAACTATCTTTGCCGGATAAGTCGCCTGTTGAGATGCTTGAAAGCGGCGGCTCAGTTCCGCCTACATTCTTATTACAAACTAACCGCGCTCGTATTGGTTATATCCTTGGAAGAACGGGGTCAGGTAAAACAATAACGGCACTGGACTTTGCTGAACAAGCCCTATCTCAAGACTGGGAAGTATTTGTGCTGGGCTCATGGTCAGTAAATGAAAAAGCTTACCTTCATGATTTAAGTGAGGCAAGGGGGATCCAACTTCTTAAGCATGAACGCTTTCACCCTGTTGATACTTTGAGTTTGGGAGAACGCATAATAGACATCAACAACCTACCTCCAAAAACACTGTTTATATGTGATGAAGCTCATCACTTACTAAATAGTCGTGGTGACGTGATAAATAACATCTTAAACACAGGTTGCCCGACTATATTTGTAATTCAAGATTATTTAGATCTCCCTGAAACCGGTGTGTTACCCGATTTTCTAATGGATGACAGTGGCACTCCAGCAGAAAATAATAGACATGGATTTACGCTAACTCACTCTCCCGATATGCTTGAACGTTGGAACGTTAAACCATCTAGTGATGAACTTAATCTAAAAACTGCTATAACGATAATGGACGAGTTAGGCGCGAATTTTGGTGCAACAAAAGACGGAGTATCTTTATTTGGCCGTCCAGAATGCAATGAAAAAGAGATAATTAGTTACTGTGATGAGATGGGAGAAGCAAAACGCTCGGAACTGTTATTAAAACGAGTGCTCTCATTAAGTTCCAAGACCTAAGAGTTTACGAATACTTCTATGCCACCAGCTATCAGCTGGTGGATTAGCCTCTCACAGACATTGCCGTTTACAGATATCACGTCTGAAATCTCGCTGTTGTTGTGTAATGCGATCATCACCTGATGTAGAGAGAAACAACCCAAGGTCTTTATTTGAATCGCCTCGAATCTTTAACCGCAGCATCCTCTTCTATTAACGCATCAAACATAGGTTGACCATGTCAACTGTCTTGGTCATTGATTAGGATGTACTTCAGCAAACTAAACCATTATTAAATAATTCATAGCTTGAACTTAACTCCTTTTAATTTAATTAATTACAACTATTGACGTGGGTACTCGGTACGGTATTATTACTGTGTAAATGTTTTTAAAGTTCATCTGTTATAAATGATGACTAAATCACAATCGAATCTTACTATAAGGATGGTCGTATAAACTGGAACACTCACATAGTAAAACTTGATGGTTATGGTGTTTTAGGCTTCACAAACCACCAGTTAATTTAACTGAATAGGATCCTTTTAATGACTATAACGCAGCTTTTAGAAAAATATAGTATGTCAGATGTCCTAAAGTGGCTGGATGATAATAAAGACAATATTGCTTTAGTACCAGAACATGAACTTGAAGAATTGGTAGAGTTACGAGATCACTGGGAAGGTAAGGCAACTGAACTTGCCGGTGATGTAGCTAAAATGCTCAACGTGGAAATTGGTGAACATAGCTCAGGTAATTGCCCTGTGCAAAATGCCATTGAAGCGGTCTACGCTAAAACGAGCTCTGAAGAAAACGCAGAAAACGATACAGATAATACTGCAAAACCAATAGTAGTAGATGGAGCAAAGTTGATGACAGGTATTATGATATTTGTGTTTGCTATGGTCCTTATCTACAATTAATCGGGTTGAACAGATATAGTAGGATTACCACCAAAAACTAAGTAGAAAACTTATGGCGATTAGATGGTTAAGAGTGATTACTTGGATAGGTCTAGTAAGCGGAATAATTGCGTTAGTATTGTCAATAAATTTTGGTAGCAATTGGGGTGTAACGTGGACCTCTATTTGTGTTATTTGGTGTGGGATTTTGCTCACATTTGTCAAATCTGAATGATGGGAATCTGGGTAATGTCAAATCGTGTAGTTGTTATTTTTCAAAACCCTGAGTACGGCACAGAAGATTTGCCTTTCCCTCCAGTGGGAACGAAAGGTACGGTGATTGGTTCTCTTGATAAATACGGTGATTATGAAGTTATGTTTGATGATTATCCTTGCCCTGTGGGGCTTGAAGAATCTTGGGAAACACATAAATCAATGATCGTGTTTATTGAGGACCCTAAAGTTATTAATGACGGCGTTGAGTCGACCGAATTAGTTGAAAGTTTGATATAGGAAATTGAAATGTTAACGGTTAGATTTATAAATGTTGGGTTTAGCAACGCTAATTTCGAAAGACAATTCGATGGTGTTGCCGATGATATGACGGAAGAATTTATCCTGGGTAATGCTAAAGAACATTGCGGATCTCGCGACCTTGAAGCGTTACTTCACGAAGACGGCGAACGCGGAATTATCATGGGTGGATTAAGGCAAATTGGCGAGTTTGAATTTGTCGAATCCGGCAGTTAACTATTAGGAAATAATTAAACAATGAAAAAATATCTATCAGTTCCATTAATACTGGGTTCCGCAACTATCTTCCTCATAGTAGCTATTTTTTTTGTCAAACTTGGTGCAAATCTGCAAAAGAACACTCAAGTTAAAGATGTACCTGAAATAGCAATTGATGTAGAGGCTTTCGAAGTGCAGTTATATGACTTCACTATAAGTATTAAAAAAGGCTGTACCTTTAACGGGTATAAAAAAGACATTGCCTACACTAAATTTTTTGCTCAATGTGGAAATAGAATAACTGAAATTAAAATTGATCATGAAAACTTCGTCATTCAAAGTTTCGGAGTTGATGAGTCCGCACTGCAAGATGAGCCAATAAAACTCTCTGGAGTAAATTTAGGGGTAGATTTTGAAAAGGTACTTTCTGAGTATAAAAGCTAATTAAATAATAGTAAGAGAATTCCGTGATCAACTTTAAAGGGCAAGAAGTTACTTTATATGACTTATCAATGAGGTATGGCATTGCGTGGTCAACTCTTAATAATCGTCATAAAGCAGGGCTTTGTGACGATGAGTTAGTTACGAAAGGTAAGTTAAGAGCCATTGTTCATTTTGGCAAGAAATCCACGCTTACCCAAATTTCTAAAGACACTGGCATTGCTATTTCTACATTAAAAAACCGTCATGCTAATGGGTTAAGAGATAAAGAACTTATTAACATTAAGCATGGTGGAGTTGGCAATAAGCAATCGGCCACAAAGTTAACTGAAAACGATGTAATTGAGATTAAAATGCTACTCATTACATCTAAATTGAATCAGAAAGAAATTGCAGCAATTTTCGACGCAGACCCCAGCCATATATCAGATATTAAACGTGGCAAGAGATGGGGTGATGTAGTCGTGAATTATGACGAAATAATCAATTAATCAAATATGGAAACATTTTGTGACACATACTGAAACTGAAAGCGTTAAACAGGTTTTTGAGCGGCTAAGTAAATCTGCGTTACTGGGTGTTGATGATGGTGATAACTGCACCGTAAAAAGAGACGACTTATCCACCCTGTTACTTGCTTATCAACTGGAACTGAACAACACCAAGGGCAAATCGGAAACTGATTTTAATATATGTGAAAAAATGAAAGTTGAGCAACGTATTGTTGGTATGGAGATGGTAGTAGAACGGTTCGAAAACGGGCATGGCTTGAATGAAAACTTCGAAGTGTCTCCAGAATTAATATATGATCTTTGCGATGAAATTTATGGCGGTGATAGTCAAGAAGTTAGAGGTAAATTTCAACCGAGTGAGTCAAATTGAACGATATACTAAATATATTATAAGGGAAGATATAATGGAAGATTCGAACATTCAAAGTGATATACAAGAGCACTGCAGGCAGATGGTTAAGTTCCATAAGAGTATTACATTGTTAACATTAATATTCATCGCGTCTTTATTAATGGTATCAAACACCGGCTTTGAGGTTCAATCGTCAAAGGGCTCACTTGTTATATTGTTTAGTACTCTCTTGGCCTCCATATTCGCATATATAACTTACGCAAAGGCCATTGTATTCCCTGATGTATTAACTGGTTACTACGGCAAGGTGGCATCTAATCTATCAAAGCTTATCGTAGCTATTTTATCAGGTGTTATCTGTTATAACGGCTATGTGGTTGTAATGGCCAACTAGTGATATGTGATTGTTTTCTAATCTGAACTAGAAATTGGATTATTACATCTCTAATCAACTCAATGAAATTTAAAACAGGATAGATTAAATGAAAGCATTTTCATCATTACTTTTGGCTGGAGCGCTCGTGGTTTTATTTATTAAAGTTGGCTCGCAGATGGAGGTTAACAGTCTTAAAAGTAATTCAGCACAAATAAATGTCGAAAGTAATACATCTGAATGATGTTTTTTTAAACACTTTGTCACTAATGGGAATCAACAATAATGATTAATTCAATTTGGAAGAAATTAGAAGACAGATCACCCGAGGAGGCCGCTACTTTCGTTGCTGTCCGCCTATTTGTAATGGCTTCAGTATTAATCGCTTTAGGTATATTTTACTTAGTACCAAATTCAAACACTTTAGTTTCTGTTGGGATTGCATGTAGTTTTTTTTGCTTGATGATTTCGTTCTTTAACTTATCTCTATCGAACAAAAGATAGTTTTTTAATTCTGTTTACCTTCAAGAACGGTCAACATAAAGACAGTTCCAAATACTAATCGTCAACTTCAATGTTAGTAACATTATTAAATGATATGTAAATTCCATTCATTCTCGTACTTGTAGTGGGTCATCAAAAAGCACGCGGACCCACTCTCTGCCGCGGAATTTTTGGGTAAATTTGAAGCATACAATTAATCGCAATAAAGTAACTAACCAACTTACAGGGAAATATTATGTTGAATGAAAATTTCAATGATAGGCGTAACCAATGGCAGAAGGATTATGTTTTTTTGATTGAACATAACTTACCAGAAGCAGCCATTATACCTATGCCTCGAACTATGGGGAAAACTCAGCAAGTCTCTTTACGACTTGAAGTTGAAAGAATACAAAATGATAAGATCACTAAATCGTAATAGGTAGCTTTGATGGCCAAGAATTCTTATGCAACAGAAGTGTTGAACCGTGAATTAAATAAGCTTGAAAAATCGTTGACTGGTGTTATTTCAAAATGTAAGGCGTGTCCAGCCTCTGAGTTTCTGGAGTTAATGGAAGAAGTTCGAGTAAAGTTAAATTGTTGTAGTGATAGAACAAATCCAGAGTTTGTTGAATGGATGATAGAGGCGGGAAAAAAAGAAAAGCGCTTAAAAAAAGAGATGACGCCAGGCTCCTCGGAAAAACATTGGGATAGAAGACATAAAATAGAAACCCAAATAATTGAAATAAACAGTGCTATTTCTAGATTGAATTATTATTAGGATATTTAATGAAAACTTCAACAGAAAGACTAAATTTAAAAAAAGTTAGACCTATCGCTACAATTGAGTACTGAATGATATTTTCATCCATTATTTTATTATTCGTAAAATACCATATTGATAATAACAAAATAAATACAAACAAAATTTCACTGGCTGAGTATTGTTAAACAAGTCAGGTTCACAGTCAGCCGCGTAGTTTGACTGAATATTGCAACAAACTTAATTCAAATAACCAACAAATCCAAGTAGGGACATGAATAGATATGAAAAATAACAGTGTAGTAGCGTCAAACCAAGATGAATTATGCGAAATAAGTTTAATGATCAATGAATCATATAATCGAGACATCGAAAAATTGGAGTTAGTTAAATTTAAGGAACTGACCAAAGCTTCTCGTAAGTTTGGCTTTCCATTTATATGCACGCTAACTGATGAAAACGAACAAATTCAATGGGCAGCAAAACTACTAATTTTGACAGCCAATACATGGCCCTTAGAGGATGTCCCTGAGAACTTTAAGTTATTGTCCGGCTCAATGTTACTTGATGATGCAATCAATTTAATAGCGACCGGTGTGGGTAATTACCGGATATTAATCTCATAGGACCCACATGAAGAAACTAGTATTAACGATTGCTCTTATGTTACAACCAATATCATCGTGGGCTAATATCAATATTATTAGTTTCCCCTCATTTGGTTATACCGTTGAATTGAATAATGCAAAAATTGTCTATCTCGGCGAATCTGATGATCTCTGTCGAGACGCAAGCCTGTTTAACGTCAAGCTAGGCTCCAGTGCTGAAGATGTCTTAGATATGTGCAGCAGCGATACACTTGGGCTTCATATCGGTAATCTTAATAATGGACAAAAGGTCAGTTATATCTACCAAAGCAGCAAACAAAGTGACGCTTACAGTACTACTAATGCGAACTATGAGCATGAACTATACCATGCGTTGAAGTTTTCAGGTTCCCAAGAACAGATAGAATTATTTGAACAACAAATATCGAAACTTACAAATGGTGTCATTGATTTAGGGCTTTACGAAGAAGAACAAGGCGCTCAGGTAGTCTCAATTATATCGGTTTACATTAGTGGAGTTGATCGGGAGTCCATATCTCCTAGAGATTCATTTGCAAAGTCAGTATTAGATAAACTTGATGATACAGTTCTAAATCTTGATTCCGTGTATAACTTTAAATTAAGTTCTGACCTGCGATTACTCGCTAAAATAGTACCTAGTACGGTTGCAGTTTATAGCGACTTAGTTTCGTTACACAAATGCCAGGCAGATAACCCAATGCGCTACATTAAAAACGTACTCGTTGGCTCTGAACTTTATACATCATATTTAACTGAATATAAGACTGAGTATTTAGTTAATCTAAGTAATAGTTTTGCCCCGTGTATCTCTGTTGGGTGAGAAAATATCATAAAGTTTCAATTTGAATTAGCCCTAAATAACGAATACTATTGAAGCTAGAATACTTGATTATGAACTAGAAATGTATTCTGAATGCCTTATGATAATAACGCAGAAATGAACTAGTAGATAAATGTTAAAGACTAGTTATTATGCTAGTAAAGACTAAGAATATCTATTTTGAACGGAATAACTGGCGTGGCCATGTTATGTATTTAATATTAAACAGCGAGATTGACGTTATGTACGATGAGAGCCCGATTACTGAAAGTGAAATGGTAGCAGTTGAACAGGTAATTTCTAATCTAATTTGTAAAGAAAGAGAAACCAGTGAATGTGGTACACATGTTTACAAAGATGAAAAGCCTGAAACAGCAAGAGCTGAAGCACTTTGCCCTACCATTGAGGGATCTACAATGGCTGAGTTGGAAAGCAAAAAAGCAAGAGCCGCAGAGTTAGATCACGATGAAGATGTGGATGCATTAGATATCATTATTGACGCGCTGAATGATCACCGTGGTTGAGCGATTTATAGATCAAAAGTGAATGCTTAATACAAAGACATATTAATGTGCTGGTGGTGTTACAGATTACGCCACCAGCACATTTAAAAAGGGTATCGCAATTATGAATCGCGTTACCCTTTTTTGATTTTAATGGTTAGATCACTACAAAACCTTATTTGATTGGTATTGCGTTAAGATGCCAGAGTTATACTTTCGGCCTCTTCTCGCCATTTCACCTAACATTTCATTATTCGACCGTTCTTGATAGTGCACAAGGTTTCCATGGGTGATATATGCAGCATCTTTAGACGCAATTCGTTTAGAATGCTTGATGATGTCGCAGATATCTGAATTTTGGCTGGAATGCCTTTTCAGCAAACGTAACACATCCTTGAATAACCCTTCGACACTTCCTTTTTCATTATTAGGAACAAGGGCTAAAGCGATGGTGCCGGCTAACGCAATATCATCAGAGTTACAGTTAGATTTGTACCCAGGCAAGTATGAAAGTAAATAACCTAGAAACACGACATCACGGCTATTACAACTACAGGTAAATCGATCACCATGTACGAATTCCTTATAATCTTTAAAAATGTAGCCTATAACCGGTGTTTCGAAAGCGGTAATTATTTCAGGATGGTACTTCTCCACCAGCGCACCGAGTGTAGTCCAGTCCTCTAAATTGTCAGGATCTATGTCAGCATCGGCATCAGCGTCATCGTGATCACCGGACTCACGATTAATAAGCGTGTTAATATCAAGTTTGAATCCATCAAAAATGGATAGTAAGAGTTTTTCCAATGACAGGCCTTGTTCTAGCTTACCTTTTGCAAACTCAAGTACAGCTTGTTTTGAATGCGTGATGGTAGAATGTTCGTCAATAGTCACTTGTGGTATCACGCCACCGGTAATTACTTCTGCAGGTGTTTTCTGCCAAGGCAGAACTGAAATGATTGTGTGGTTATGAATTTCGCTATATCCATGAACTCGGTTAGGCCTTAAATAAGATTGATCACTAACACTGATTAACTCAGCGTTATTAAAATCAATTGTGTGCCATGACTCATACTCTGAACTAGATATCTCGACTTTGCTTGCCCATGTCAAATCAAATTCACCATCGATAAACTCTCCACCTAGGATTATTTCATTTAGATAGATAGATTTAAGTGCCTCTGTAACACTCGTGACGGTTTTAAATAGGGTAGGGTAATACGCTTTCACGCCTTGGTTGAACAAAACCCAACCATGAAGTCCACAGGTGTTTTTGATGTGGTACACGACTATATGCTCGGGTGTGTTCCAATTTGTTTGCTTACAGTCGGTGTAAAGTATGAAATCATTCAACGGGACCCAAACAAGAGGTAGTATGTGTGTCGTGATAAATTCTGGTACCGTTATCTCAGTCCCCAGTTCTGCAACTAATGCATCAATGTCGCCTAATTTATTTAGCACAGACTCATAATCGTTAGAATCAAATATTTGACCGTCTGAATTAACGGCGTAGGTATATGGGGGTAATAGTTTTTGTTTGTGTTGCTCTATGATCAACCGCGGTGATTCGTAGCTATTTATTAAATGCATTTCATCGATATTGTAAAACATACCTGCACCACGGTGTTTAGCATGCATACGTTGCACGCGTGCTTTGTCGGTAACATCATAAAACGCTAATTCTTTTAGAGGGGCGCGTTGTATCAAATCAATCATTTCATTAGGCCTAACACCGTATTTATATAGGGCTCTGCCGAGTATGCTCGAATGTACTTCTTTAAGTTGAATTTGGGGAGGTAATGATCTAGTAAGTGCCACTCGATTGACTTCGTGGACTGAGTTATATCCTAATAAGTAGGCCAATGTTTCACGGGAGTTGTTTAGCCCTATTTTACCTGTCGGCCAGTGTCGTCCAATATACTTGGCCACTTTGTTAAAATTATTCGGAAGATCGGTAGATAGTAGTGGGATTTGCATAAGTCACCTTAAGTAGTTGCTGCCTAACCACATGGTAATTCATGCGGTAGAAATATAATTAATGGAGTTACTTTCAGTAGGTCATCGACTTTGCCACGGCAGCGGCATGAGCACTGTAGCCCATTAGTTAAGACTAAGGCACTGTGATCATGTTGTCTAGGGGGAAGGGAAAAATATTACAGTGTGATGAGGTTGGTTGTAGTTTAATGGTGTTAGTTAATGCGCTATGTGGCCATAACGCATTTGTTAGCATCCCTGATTACTTAAAGTGACAATAATTAAGTGGCATTAAACACAAAGTCTTCATGTTGAACTCTATAAATTGGGTAGGTGTGGGCGTCTTCTTCATACGATTGGTAAAAACCATGTATTTCTGAAAAATCATCATCACGACTTAAGCCTAGGTCTGTACCAAATGAATGAAATATTAATTCCTCAAGATCAAAGCGCTTCATCCAAGCCTGTTTGACCTTAACATCAGTTACCTCAAGTGGGATCTCATTACGATTTATTGCATTTGGATTAATGTTGACTAGTTTCCATTTATGTTCTTCGAGGTCTTCTGGTAATCCCATTGAGAGCCTGAAGAGGGGGATTATCCGATTAAGATATATTGTGGAATACGCTTTTGTGTATGGAGCAACATCATATTGGGATTTATCAAAGCCATCTTCAATATGGAATATATTGATCACCTCAACGTCGATTTCTTGTGCATCATTCGATAAGGCATTAAAGTTAAAATGTTCGGCGGTGATGATGGTTTGCTCGAAGCATTCTTTGATGACGCTCGCAACAAATGAACCGGTAAGCGCGTTGCCCCCACTGTAGTAACTTGGGAAGTGTTCATCTTCTTCAACTAATAAGTGTAATGCAGCGATGAGACTTTCAATTTCATGTTTTTCTGCCTTCGTTAACAGGTAGTAAAATGTACTTTCAGTGTCATAGCTGTGCACAATTTGGTATATATTGGCTTCTGATTGCTCAGCTCGAAATTTAATGCCTATACGTTCAAGTCCAATAAATGCTTCTACATCAGCAGTTGGAACCGAACTCTGGCCGGTACCCTTGTCGGTTCCGTCGTCATCTCCGTATTCAGCCCCATAAGCTATTGACTCAAATCTAGGCTTGTCATTACCAAATAATTCACACCACTGACGAAAAGGCGCGTGCAACCTTTCCATGTCATGCATTGAGATACTGATCTTATCTTCACATTCTTTTTTAACCCGCCAAAGTCTGACGTCAGAATTGTTTAAATAGGTTGTATCTCCCGTTCTATCATTAATGTGAATAAGTGGTTGATCACCGCCTATCCATTTTAATGAACCTGAAAAGGTTTTTCCGTATGTTTCTGCTTCTTCTTTTGTTGTGAACTGTGCATGCCGCACATCTATTTGCCAGGGCGCATCTTCCTGATATATGTCAACTGCAAACCATTTATCCCAATACTCTGCCAAATAAGGTACTGCTTTATCCCATGGCATGTCGAGCCCATTAGTTTTAGCTGCAGCGTTGAGAGATTCGGTATAGTTATTAAATTGATTTTTAGATTTTTTCGCATCTTGTTTAATTTTGCGAACGGTTCTTCCGGAAGGAAATCTTAGATTATCTGTAGACATACTGTACCTCTAAAAGCAGTGACACAATGGCCGACTCACTGCTACTGCTAAAGATATACAGTTAATAATGAGGGTAACAACAGTTGATGCGTTGTGATCTTCGCCAAGGTCGGCTAACGAGCGTACTGAACACTCGCCTATAAAGTTATCATAATTAACAGAAAATGAGATGTTTTATTTCTGATAATAAATTGACTGCTGGTGGAGTTTCATTATTTTATATGGCGAATGGGATCGTGAAGCTTACCAATTTGTACATCGCTAAGATTTTGTAATATCAGGTAAGTCTCGTTCAGTGGTAAAGTGTAAGTGCTCCAATTGTCATTACAGACTAATGTTTACCAGTTAGTTGTTTGAAGATTGTTGATGACTGGCAGAACACCAAACAGTAACTTTATGAAATCAATGTTACCAAACGAAGCCGTTTATTGGCATTGTAATAATAGTGGGGGAGGCGTGCGATTATGGTGGTTTGTTTTATTGCAGTATTCAAACCACCAGAAAGGTTATATTAATCGAAAGTTAAATCGCTATTAAATATGCTTTGAATATTCATAGTAGCAATTTTCAAATATAAATCCATTTGCCGAAGGTGCTGAATAAGAAACTTTACCTTCACAATTTGCCACTACTGGTGATTCAACGAATCCTATTTCTATTTCCTTGCGTTCAATCGCCATAAGTACAGTAAAATCGAAATTCAATGTATCATTATTAGCGGATATTCTTAAACCATCTTCAACCATGCTAGTCTTAATTGTGGTTGTTTTTTTATCCGCAGATAATTCCAAGCCCTCTACGTAATGATGACTGATTGTCGAAGCATATTTTACATTACCATTACTCAGTATCACACTTTCTTGGCAATACCAATTGGTCAAATCTGAATCAATGTCTCTATTAAGGTCAGCGCAAACTTTAAGTAATGTCTCGCCTTTGTGAGTCAAAGTCTCACTCTTTTTAGCCTGCTCAAGTGTATTTGATTTAACCCAATTATTTAATGGGGTGTACTGAGTCGAATGATCGATTTGACTGCAACCTGATAGGGCTATAATTGAACCTATTAACATTGATTTTTTGATATTCATTACTTTATTCATTCTCTTGAATTCCTTATTAACTACCATGATTATTTTGATCGTGATTTAGAAAGTGGCCAAGACAGTATTTATGACGAACCATTAATACTGAACATCCGATGTTGTTTCTTCAATTAATGTACCATAATGACAGTACTAGGTACGTTTTGTTTGCAGTTAGATATCACGATTAATCATAATTGTATTAATCCGGTTTGTAATTTAGAGAACAACTAAGTATGAGTAATTGAATGTAGTTAAACCTCAACATGATATGTAACGATATTTTTTAGTCGAATTGGATTTGTAGCTATCTACAATCAAGTTCAACAGGGTATTATGTACAAATAATTTGCCAGAAAGCTAATCTGGGTTACTTCGTTAGTCAAAGAAGATTGATAATGACATTTTATATTTTTGGGAGTTGTGATGAAATTTAGACCTTGGACACCAAAGGGAAAGAAACTACCTGTACGTTTTTATCTTGAAGGCAGCACTAACGGAGCTTACATTGGTAAAAAACAAGGCAGTTTAAAAATATCTAATTCAACAATCAATGAAGACCAGAAAATTAGAAGTTTTCTACTCTCTCATCAGATTGATATCGACACGCTGGGCTTGACGGATTTGGGAGAGCAAATAACAGCTAAACGGCTTCACGTATTCTGCAGTGAAATACCAAATATTTTAAATAGCGTTCCTAACGTAGTGGATTTCAAGCCCAGTCGTAATAAGAGTACTAGTAACTGGACACAACCGCATCGAGGACAGGCTACGCAAGCGGAGCTCTATCAAGAATCATTACAATTAGACATATCTTCAGCCCCATTTAAAGCAGCGACAATTGAGCACACCGTTGTTACAGTCGACACAAGGGAGCCTGAAGAGCTCTATAACTTAATGTTAACTTCTAAAATCAAGTCGGTTGGTTATGGATCATTGCCACTTGCTGATATTCAAATTGAAGATACAAGAACCGGTGATATTCTGCTTATTGAACGAAAAGTGATCTCGGATTTCCATAAAAGTATTCTCAATAATCACGCGCACGATCAGGGAGAACGATATTACAATGCGGCTTTGGCTGCGATAGCCGAAGGGAAAAAGTTCAGAGTGATCTGGATCATCGAAAGTCAACAAGAGGGGCGCGAGGGTTTGTATCACTCTTTACCGCAAATAAAAATGGTAGATGGCATGATTAATTATTTAGATTTAATTCTAGGCCAGTCGGTATTTCAGAGCTTTAGCCTTAACCATACGGCATATTTGACCAATAAATTTATCCAGGGGTTCATCGAGCAGGAGCTCTATTACAAGGTCAAGACCGGAAATCCATTAGTGAACAGAAACAAAAAAGACCGACAGAATATTCATGTTGGTACATCTGGTGTGACAGATCATGGCGTTACTCGAGCCAGTAATAACTTAGAGTCAATGCTGGTGTACCTCCCTTCAATTAGGCTGAATGTAGCAAGGGAACTGGCCACACTAGGGAAAAGCTACAAAGATATCATTTCTATGACAGTCGTAGAGCTTGAGGCTATTAAAGGGGTAGGTAAGAAGACTGCTTTAGAAATTCACTCTGATTTTAATAAAATGTAAAGTACATTTCTACTGGCTGGGGTATTTTAAAGTTTACTATGAGGGGGTGTATCCTCTCAAAATTAACTAAAATATGCATTATAGAGCGACACTTCAGAAATATAACTTACCATGTATGCCTCATATCGAAGCTGATGTTGGCGGCTTAGGGCCTTTTTACTACTGTATTAACAAAGAGACTTTACTGTTTCCAGCAAAGAACCTGTTGTTTTACGTCATCACTTCCCGCAAATGAACCACAAGTTTTTTCACAATCACCGCTACCCACTTTTTTACCGGTCTTATTGCATGTAGTCAGCAAATTAAAACCTTTGTCGCCACCTTTATCGTAACTTCTAATTACATGCTGGTGTTCGTTATAACCTTTCATTCCAGTTACCTACCAAGTTCATTAATGATGGAATAGTTAATTACTCATATTGATCTTCTTGAACTCGTATTTTTAGAGCATCAGTTAAAAGACGTCCAATATCACGAACTTTGACTGCGTTGTTGATCGCGGCTGTGAAACTAACAATATCATCCTTGATAAACTGAAAACTAATGGATTTTGGTACCATTTTATCGCTCTCTCTAACAACCATTTTTGTTGTAACAATTCTTTTCGTAACGTAAATACGCTTTAGATTGAAAGTCCTAGTCGTATTGAGATCTGCAGGTAAAGTAAAGTTATGCACTCTTGCTGCTGATATCAGCTTTTCAAAAAATTCAGCTTGGTTAGTTTTAGAAATCTTTAACTTTATGCCAAGTTCATCTGGCGCGACGAAAGTCCATTTATTCTTTACCGCTGTGTAGCAAACACCTTGACATACAGTGAGCTCTAAATTTGGATAAACGTAGTAAAACCTAGGGTCTAAAATCATAACTTTCCTATATTCAGCTATTACTCAATGAAATCGTTGTAGATCATAATCACATCTTTGTCGACAATAACCTTTCCGTGAGTTTCAATGAAATCTTGCAATTCTTCTAAAGTGGAAATGTTTACATCTACAAATAAGGATTCCCGTGGATTTGGAGACGATACGCCCTTTTTAATATTTGTGGCTATCTTGTCAATTTCAAATCTACCTGCCGCCGTCACATTTAAAATACGATCATAACTGGTGGGTACGTAGGGTTTAAAAACAAAACCTATGATCTCTAAAGCGGAAATCTGTTTTTTATTTGAATAATCATTTTTAGCAACCGTAATCTTATAATTCATTTTTCCATTCCATATTTGAAAGTGCTAACACTTAAGCTGTGCACTTGATTTTATTTTGCAAGAACGTCCTGATTGTTGCTGTATCCGCTGCGGCTACTTATTCTTTGCTCGCCCTAAATATATAGCGATTAAGTTCAGCGTAGTGGCCAGAAAGAAGCAACTTAAAATAATTGTACGGCTGTCTGTCAATAAGGCAATAACAAATGATGAAATTGAAAATATAACTGCCAATGTGAAAAGTAATTTATACATAATCTTTGGATACCCTTTAATGATTCGCTCTAACTCAAGATACGACACATAATTTACCATGGACTCGAATAGGTTGCTTATCAAGAGACTCTATGTGACCCCATATTTCGAGTTTTATAAGTGTTAATCTAAAATCATTCCTTTCTACAATTCCTGATTCCATCTGCTTCAAGCATGAGCGTATGGTCATAGCGCCGTATTTAACCGCTCTAAAATTGGATTCATTAAGTAAAATAAGCAGTCCAGAGGCAATTAAGTCCGGTGTTTCATTGTACAATTCAGTTCTAACTCTTGAATATTCACTAGGTGTGCACTCCCCATTTAGCCAATCTTGAGCTAATTGAATTACACTTTCCAACCTTGGGTTAACCATTAGTTTGCAGTTTTGCTCTTCTATCTTCATAACAAACAAAGCAACTCTTACGATATCTTCATGACAAAGATTCTCTAATTGTGAGTGTATATATTCAGTTGTCCAATCATACATTTTCATTATTTATCCTCATATATCTATCGGTGTTGTGCCAATTACTTAACCAAGAGCAAACCCAATTATAACGGCCGTATTAAGTTGCCTTATTTTGAGTGTTCGACAACTAGATACTTGGTACCTAATGGACTATTCGCTAATTTACCGTCGTAGTAAGGAATGTTCACCTCTTCCTCGTCAATACATGAGTAAGCGGCTTCAGTTAGCCTGACGTCTCGAATAGGGGTGTAGAACAATGCTTGCTCTTGCCATTCGGAGATATAACAACGTGCATAGAGTTTGCTGGCCACGTTAGATATGCAGCTGGTTCTAGCTTCACGCTTATATATTAGCGCTGCAGAGAGTTGTGCTTCTGACGTATTAGGATTAAAAGCTTCCATTACAACAGAGCGAATAAGCGGGTCAATCGTATTTTCCATGTTTAATGCTGTCTAACTACGTCAGAATTCTGTAATGACGCAATTGCTATTACTGATCTAATAGAGCAACCAACTGCAATACCAACTAATGTCTTAACGTTAAACATAAATAGCCTCCATTGACTTGATTATTAAGATTATCACAAAATCCCATGGCGTACTAGGTACTGTTTATTATTGCTGACGTAAATGCGTAAGTGACTTATTCTAATGGACAGGGCCTTGCACCATCTCAATAGGAACTCGTCCTTCTTAATAGGATGCGCGTTGCTTAAATTGTCGGATTTGGTTCATGAGAGATCGGAAACGTTGCTTTTACATTTATTATCAATAGCAGTGTATTGCGAACCAAGTGCTTGAAATAAGAAGTAGTAACGCTTAAGATGATCCTATTCGCTAGGCTTAGCGCGTAAATACCTTTCAATACAGCGGAAGAGTATCGCCTCACTTCCAAATACCAAGCAGTTCTAATACAACCCATTTCCTCATGGAAAATCAGAAAATTCAAATTTAACACACTAAAGAGCTTTGGCATGTCATTGGTTGCACTTTCAATCTATTGACTCGCTCATGCTGTTTTGTGTGGCTAATTATTATTGCCCACCAATTGTCGATTAAGGCTAACCATCGACACAAAGCAATGCTGCTTTTGCCTAACTATCAAACCGCGAACTATCGCATATACAAGGAAGCTTTATGATTGAAATAATTAATGAAGTAAGTAGCCTAACGGTACCCACTGAACAAATGTGGAACAACAAACTAAACAAGTCCGAATACTATGCTTAAGAATTACCGCGAGCTTATAGTTGAAGTCGTTTTACTTGCGACAGTTGTTGGTCTTATACCAGAGCTATTTGTTGGGGCAATTCAAGACCTTTACGGCCCTTGTGGCTTCAGTAGTAGCGTATGTAATGGCATAACAATACAAGGTGCAATAAAATCTGTATTTGTCGTTATTTGCACTACATTTGCAACAGTGATAAGCTTTGTCTTATCAAAAGAATTTAAAGGGGAGAGTAGTTCATGACCAGCGTACAAATTTTTGGCGGTATCATGCTCATAACTTCATTGTTAATTTTTTCAGGTGGCCTGTATTACATTGCTCACTCAAATAAAAATTAGCTAAAAAATTAGTTTAAAACATATAAATATTCAGGCTAGTTCAATACTAGCCTGAGAATTTACTTTTCAACTCATGCAACACCTCATCAAATAACAGACTAACATGAACCTTTAGTCTTCTGCATATTCAGCATTGTCACTTTTGCCTTACGCTAATTCCAAACTACTAACTGCCTACAGCTAAGCCTTGTCTTTTGCCATCATTGATCGCGACTGGTTTTAGCTGTTTGTTGTGAGTCATCATTATTCACAAACGTCGATTTATGGCTACCCATCGACACAAAGCAATTCTGCTTTGGCCTAACTATCAAACCGCGATTTATCGCACATCCAAAGGAATTCACCCTATGAGTGAAATTAATCATGTAGTCTCATTTTCTGGAGGTCGCACGTCGGCATATCTAGTCTTTTTGATGGAAATTGCTAGAAAAATGTTCGGATGGAACGTTTTTTATGTGTATTGCGATACGGGGGTCGAACATGGCCTAACGTACCGATTTATAAGAGAAATCGTCAAGTTTTGGGGCATAGACCTTATTGTTCTAAGAACAGTTATTAATCCAATATTAGGAGAGGGTAACTCATTCGAAGTATTCGGACCTGAAGATTTATCGACTCACCGCATGCCTCCTTTTGAACCATTTAAATCAATGATGAAAAAGTACGGGACACCTTATAGTGGTGGTGAGTTTTGCAGTGAAAGAATGAAGAAAGACCCGTTTGAAGCATATTGCAATCAAAGATTTGGTAAAGGCAATTATATCACTTGGCTTGGTATGCGGTCAGATGAACCTAAGCGGCTAAAACCAAAAACCAATGTTAGGTATTTAGCAGATCTAGTTGAGATAGATAAACCATCAATTTTAAGCTGGTGGAAAAAGCAAGTGTTCGACCTTCTTATTGACGAGGATGAGGGTAACTGCCTGTTTTGTATGAAGAAATCAACTCCAAAGCTAGCTTTGGCGTTGAAGAAAAATCCTGGTCTTGCTCGTGTGTGGTTTAAACATATAGATGATAAAGATGTAAGGATAGTTGAAACACGTAAAACTCCATCTAATGTTATGTATCGCGGTTATCTTTCTTTAGAGGGAATAGCTACGATGTATGAATCTTCAACCATTGAAGAACTGGCAGATAGAGTTAGGTTTACGAAAAGTCTTGATACAGGCTCTTGTTCTGAATCATGTGAAGCGATTGCTGTGGGCTCTGGACCTTGTGAGAACAATATTCCAGCCTCGGTATTAGCAAACTTTGACGTCGCACTTCAAAAAATCAAAGAAAGCCCTGAGATGGCGCAAATGTCATTTGCACTATAAATCGGCCTTTATTTAACAACCCTCCAAATAAGGGCGATCTTTCGCCCTATGTTCAAAAAGGTAATCCCATGTTTAAAGACTTACTCGTAGTTCGAGATCATGAAAGACAAATTTTTGGTACCAATTGGTGTGGGCCGGAATCATTTGACTCACACAAAAAGACATTAGTTGCTAAGTTCCCTAAAGAACCTGGTTCTGATGGTCAAGAAGTTGAAATATATTGTACAGCGGGACCATCTCGCTTTTATGATATGAAAGCACTCCCTTGTACCGGCTGTATGGGTGAAGGGAAGAAAGGTTTTAACATGGGTACCGGAAGTGGTTTTGAGATGGCTGAACTATTAGTCAGCATGGCCAAATCCATCCAAGTTGGAATGTTAAAATCGCTTGAAGATAATGATAAACCAGACAACACGACTACAATTACTTGTCCTGACTGTTTCTACAGTGATGCACTGAAAGAGCAGTCTGGTCATATATTTTGCGTGAATTGCGAATCAGGTTTAGCTGATTTAGAAGAGCGTGAATCAAATCAGGATTTGAATCTTCAGAATAAGAATTAAACTCAAATTCATTGTTACACATAAAAACCCAGCTAATTGTTAGCTGGGTTTTTTTATTATGAGATTTTGGATTTATACTTAACTAAGTCTTAAAGACACTGTTGTAAGTATCATCACAATTATTATCCTATTGATGCCTATCAAATCAATAACGTTTTTGGGCGCATAGATTTTATCATTATGCACTCACGGCCAAATAGTCCTAACTTGTTACGTTGTTTAATAGGACCGATTTTGCTGGTGGGGAGATTTGAATAGAATTTTACGCTGAAATTGTGTGCCTGAAATCTATTTCAATGATAAGTTAATTATTAACCCATACAAAGGTATCAACTAGATGACAAAAAGCATATTAAGACACCCTTTTTAAATTTGGCTCTTTAAGAACAAAAAATGTTTAGTAATTTGCCTACATTTATTTTTATTTGGGTACAGTCTTAATTTTGTCGATGATAAAGCGCTACAACTTTTACTTTTTACATTGTCTGCCTCAGTGTTCTCACTTTTAGGGTTATGGGAGAGTAATATAAATCGAGTTATTAAAGATTTAGAGAAATGGTCAAAGGCTTAATCGCCTAAAGTATTGAACTGATACACACCAAGATGTATCATGCTGACTACGCGTCAGGCTAAGCGCGTTTAAATGCCTCACTTCCACTGAATCCATTAATAAACTAAATACATCCGTGACGTCGTCACACTTCCAACCTTATCCGATATACCTAAATGGTATGCTGCGTTTTGTTGCACCTAAAATTTGACTTACCTTCTATAACTGAGTTTCACCTCTACGCGTAAGCAAAAACTAAATAGTTTAACACCAAAACACTTTTACTCGTATTAGCTATGTTTTCTTGATATTCAAATCAAAGAGATTATAGCTGTTACGTGTAGTTCCTACACAAGCAGTCGGTCTAAGGCATTAATTACCGACAAGTGCATTTTGCACTGCCTAACTCCCAACCCGCCCTAATAAGGCATAGCAATTAGCGTAACGCTGGTGGCTAACATTCAAAAGGCAATTTTTATTATGAATGCGACAAAACAATTAGTTCAACAAATTAAAGCTGTGGACCAGGACTTTGAATGGTACCCAAGTACAAATGAAATTCTTGAAGTCATAAAGGCGGATATGGATGAAAACTTAACTAGTAAACCATCAATTTTAGATGTGGGAGCTGGTGATGGTAGAGCGCTTGAGTACCTGACAGAAGGTAAGAAGTTTGCGATTGAAAAGTCAGTCCCCTTACTTAACGCACTGAATAAAAATGTGTTCGTAGTAGGAACAGACTTTTATTCACAGACACTGATCGACAAAAGTGTTGATACTGTTTTTTGTAACCCTCCTTACAGTGAATTTATTCAGTGGGTGATTAAAATAATCACCGAGGCAAATGCTAAAAGTATCTACTTTGTCATTCCTAAACGATGGGAAGATTCAAATGAAATAGCTAACGCAATTGAATCTCGTAAAGCAAAATCTGAAGTACTTGGTCGTTTTGATTTTCTCAATGCTGACCGTAGTGCACGGGTCGAAGTTGACATTGTTAAAATTAAACTTCGTGGGGATAGGGCTTATTTTCATAGCTCAAAACCTACAGTAGATCCGTTTAAGTTATGGTTTGGAGTACACTTCAAAATTGAAATTTCAAAAACGGAGGTTTCAAGCAGTCAGCAGAAGATTAATTCGGTAAAAGACTTGAATGATAAAGTTTCTACAGAGTTAATTAAAGAGCAAGACCTAATTACTACGCTCGATAGTTTCTATCAACGCGATCTAGAAAAGCTAATTTCAACATACTCAAGTCTATCAGGTGTGTCACCAGATATATTAAAAGAGTTGAACATTAATCTTGATGGTGTCAGAGAGGCGTTGCAGTTGAAAGTCTCGTCATTGAAGGATGTGTATTGGAATGAACTGTTTAATCGTTTGAGCAGCATCACAGACCGGTTAACGAGTTCTTCAAGAAAGGTTTTATTAGGCACTTTGCTCGAACATACGCACGTTGACTTTAATCCATCCAATGCTCATGGGATCTTGATCTGGGTGATCAAACATTCCAACTCGTACTTTGACTCGCAGTTAATGGAAGTCTTAGACACACTGACAACAAAAGCGAACCTGATTAACTATAAATCTAATCAAAAAACTTTCGGTAAAGATGAGTGGCGTTACAACTATGATAAACCGCATAATCTAGACCGTTACAGTCTCGATTACCGGTTTGTACTAGCAGACCACGGTGGTTTAAATAATGGATGTTGTAATCGTGTAAAAGGCTTGGCAGATCGCTCGGCTGATTTACTTGATGATATTTGCGCAATTGCGGCAAATATTGGTTTCGACACGAAAGGTACCTCTAGAGCGAACAGCTTTGATTGGTCCTCAAATGGGAGTAAAACGTTTTTATTCCGCGATACTAACACGGGTGAAATGCACATACTTTTTGATGTACGTGCTTATCAAAATAGAAATCTACATTTTCGATTCAATCAGGAGTTGATTTGCAAGTTGAATGTCGAATTTGGTCGCTTAAAGGGTTGGTTAAGAACCTCCTCGCAGGCAGCTGAAGAATTAGACATTGATATCGATATTGCCAATCAATCTTTCTCTACCAACTTACGGTTAGGCAGCACATCGGGTCTCTTTAAACTGGGACTTAACATTGCGGCTTAATCTTTAACTTGGCGGGGTAGGTAATACACCTATTCCCGCCCTTAAACGGCCTTACGGCGCCTAAAAACAACTGAACGTGTATTTGCACGTTAACTTTCAAACTACCTATTAGGATATCCAATGACAGAACAAGCGACAACACAACTAGCAGAGCAAAAGAATGCTATTGGACCAACTTGTGAAGTATTAAACGACGGCACTTACGGAGCTATTTACACTGCTCTAATGGAACGTGCTAAAGCTGAAAATGAAGGTCTATACCAAGCTGCAATTGCTAAATGTAAAACTAAGCGTCAGCGTGAATCCAAAGCTGGTTACTATGCCGGTCGTTGGCAACAACTGTTTGATGCTTGGTTAAACAAGAAAATTGGCAATCTGCGTGTACGTGAATGCCTTACTCTTGGTTTTGTGCCTGAAGTTATTTGTTAGTCATCAAATTGGAGAGAAAGAATGAGCTACGAAAAGGCAATGAACCACAGCATCCAAAAGTCTCGTAAACAGGGGAATAATCACTTCGGCTTTAATACAGGAAGTGGTGTATTTAAACAAAGTACTAAAGGCAGGGCATTAATTTGTCAGGGCATGGAAGTACAACGCTGGTTTGCAGATCGCCATAACGGTGATAGGCAAAGAAAACGTGAATGTATTCGTGAAGCAATCGTAAGATTACGCGAACTAAAAAACAACTTTTAAACATCCAATTAAGGAATCAAGCCCTATGAGTACAACAACAATTAAATCTAATGATGAATATCTTATAGATTCGAATCATTGCCATAACAAAGACTGTAACTCAACAGACATCGATGGAGGGAAAGCTCAAATTGATGCACGCATAGCATGGCAAGAAGTAAGCTGTAATGTTTGCAATATGGAGTGGCGAGATGAATATCAATTAACGAATTTCGTTGTTACTGGAAACCCAAAAACTAAATAGCCTATGCTGTTAATCAAAAAAGCACTCCTATATGGAGTGCTTTTTTATTGTCTGTAGTTTAATTGTTGATTGCTATATCACTTAATCGCTACTTAGATTCAAGACACACATAGCATTTACATCTTGCCATCTGGTGCTTTTCATTGAACCTGGTTTATTTCTTAACCGGTTGTACAATAGATATTGTATCTATTCCTCAATCTAAATTTGGTGACATATTCTTTATCCACATCTTCAGTGTTGATTGGGTTGATATGTACACTGTCAATCAAACCTGTATCAATAATCCTAGATTTAAAATTAGATTGAATATCCGTGAAACTAACCAAGAAGGGATTTTTTATCCTATCTGGTAAAGTCATATATGATTGCCCAATGTGCTCATGGTATTTGAGTATGGTGCCTGTAGGGTAAATACCTAAAATGTGAATCAATTGACCAATATGTTTTTTTGAATAATGCGTACCCGCTTCTTTCACTAATTTTAAAATCACGAGGTGAGGTGACAGACGTTGGGCTGAAGTAGAAGAATTACATAATGAATTATAGTAAGTGGCCAGTCCAACTATTCTTGCATGAGATGTGATTTTAGAACCCTTGGTACCATAAGGGTATCCACTGCCATCTAGTTTCTCATGGACCTGCGAAATACTATGAACAAATTTTGGGGTAAATGAGTTTACTACTTGTAACTTTTTCTTTGCATACGCAGGGTGCATTTTCAGAAAATTATTTTCCGACTGATTTAACTTAACTCTTTTGTTTCTAATAGTTTGAGGAACCCAGAATAATCCATAATTACTGAGTAACGCGATTTGGGTTATCAAGAAGCATTCTTTACTATTAAGACCTAATTGAATGGCTAATTTACAGCTCAAGACAGCAACGTTAATTGCATTTTGGAATATCACATCAATGGATAATTCTGCAGTGCAAAGAACAAAGTTAAAGTTACCGTCCAGCTTAGAATGATCAAGAATTACATTTGTGAGTTCGTTTAAATACTGAATCGCCTTTTTGGATTCAACCGTTATTTTACAGTATACGTCTTGCAGAAGTACTACATTATTTTCAAAACCTCTATTGGCATCTTGAATGATGTTCCACCAATCCAGCTGACTTTTTAGGTCTTCTTTGTAGGCGCTTTGTATATCAAATTTTAATTCATCTGCTGCACCAGTGGCCGCTTCATCTTCAATTGCATTTGATTCTGTTGCAATACATGTCACTGGATTAATTACATTCACGTTCAAATTATTAGGTTTAATTTTACTTAACCTGAAGTCCACTAAGACCAAATCTAAACTTAGTTGGTGGATAATTTGTAATTGTTTGTGTTTCTTAATCCTAAATGAACTGAAGAAAAATGGATGAACCTTAGAACTTGGTGGCAAATGAATATAATGGCCAATCTTTAGGTCTCCAGGCTTTAGATGCACTACTGGCATAAGTGAATTGCAAATTTTAGATGAAAGATAATCAATCATAACAAAACGTCTTTTGTATTTGTTGGATGGCTGAATTTTAGGATTATTTGACGCACTGGAGTTTATTGCTGGTGGATACGTAACACGATATTCACTTGTTTATTGAACTGCTTAACTACTCACATTCGGCAAACTCACTTATCTACTTTAAATTACTATAAAATATACAGAACAAGCTATGAGGGATGATTTAATGATAAAAGCAATTGGTAAAACTGCGTTGTTTGTATTTGCGTTAGGGGTTGTTGTAGGGATCGTTGTTGCGACAGAATATGTTGAGTTAAGAAAAGTAGTCAGGCTTATAACGGATTTTGTTTAGTCACGGACAAAGCCTTATGAGATTTTAATTTTCCCATCGACAAGCTACAAGATGGCTTGTACGCTAAAGCAAATGTTCATACTTTAAAATAGGCTATTAATGGTCTATTACTGAAAATGATGTTTATTAGAAGGTTTAAGTTGAAATGGAAATAATATCTAACAATAAACAAGAAGATATAAAGCGCTGGAAATATGTTGTAAGTGACGCGATTCAATCTGAAAGGCTTAGTTCCTTCTCAGAGGAGGGTGTTAGGGCTTATGGTATAGAATCAGCCTTCTGCATTTACGAAAAAAAAGTAGTTGGCAGGTTATGTGATATTATTAGTAAGACAACTACAAGATTTGGTATCGACCGGATTTCAGATGATATTCGTGACCAATTTGAAAAATCATTATTAGACTTTTTCTGCTTTCTCATTGATTCATATTATAAAGAAGGTGTGGATATTAGCGAGTTTAAGATGGAGATATACAATGGGACAGTTTTTGATGTTTATCTAGACCGCTTAGATCAGTCTTTCCATGGTCACTTTTACAAGGGGAGGTTGTTAGTGGGGTTGTATAATCTAGAGGATACGAAATCAATATCAATAAAATAAATTGTTTTCCATAATCATCAAGTGGTTTACTACTAAATGTAACATGGTTCAAAATACACATTACTCAATTTATTGAAATGAACATCGGTTAAGTATAGAATAAATATTATGCACAAGGCTCAGTGTGTTTAAATGCCTCACTTCTAAATAATACACAAATCAAAACATCTTCCGTGACGCCGTCACACTCAGAAATAAATACTTAACAACACAAAACACCGTAAGCAGATAAGCACTGTCTATTGCTATACGCGCACTTTAGAAAGTCCTTATCTGTTTTTGGTGAACGTGTTTCACCTCAACGTTGCAACCAGGCTAACCAGCAACACGTACATTTTGTGCGGTCTTACTTTCAAATCACCTTAACAGGATACTTATCAATATGAAAAATGTAATTACAATCAGTGCACCTAGAGTTTTATTTCCAGTTCAAATAACACCTAATGCATTTGAATCGTTGAACGAAAGCCCTTTATCATCATTGCTCTCACAACGTGATTTTGAATCTGACATTTGCTATTTGGAAGTAGGTGAAAGCAGAGTTAATACAGGTGAGTTAATTACTGATTACTTAGATGAACAATTTACTGGTCTGTTGGATGCTGCATTTGAAGCGGAAACTGATGTCATCGAATTTAGTAAGTAATTTAAACCTATAAACCCAACCTTAAGCATTCAGCTTACCCAAACAAACCGCGCTTTGCGCATTACATTACAAAGGTAATATCATGACCAAAATGACAACCCCTACAACATTCACTTCACTATTTAATGAACTTGTAGATGAAATAATAAAGATAGATGGACTGCCTGAAGTTGTATCTGATTTTGATGAAGATACTGGTGAACTTATGTATAAATTGCTTAACCGAGCAATAATAAACTTCATCAAAAAGCTATCAGCAACACAAGTTTTTCATCTCGCCAAAACGACCGGCGAGTATTTGATGGTCGATGATGCGGAAATTATCGGAATTCTTGATAATGATCTTAGCTGCAACGAATACGCCTGTATGGTAGCTTTATATGTGATGACACATAATCACCAAAAGCTAAAATGCGAACTGAACAATACCCTTGATATAGAAAAGCACAGTATTTCTAAATGGGAGCAGGTAGAAGATAACAGTTGGGAGTGGTTTAAATCTACATTGTGGTCATCGGGCGTTGTTGATGAACTTGTACATTTGTATTTGTTAAAATTGAAGTATGTTGAAACAACTGAGATAGAAGTTTATGCATTGTATAAAACAACGGATAAAACAACTTCAAATGAAGCTGACTATCGTTATGCTCAATATTTCTTAGGTGGTTCAGCATCATTAGAAGTCGGATGCTTTACTTGTGGAAATTCAGAGCAATATCCACTTGATTCAATATTAATAAATCAAAATGAATTTAACGCATATGAGAAGCTTAACTTACGAGTTTACTCAGAGTTAAGTGACATTAAGGCAAATATTCCAGAGGTTGATATTCTATTTGCACAATAGAGATGAGAGTACCCCTACCTAACAACACCTAAGATTTTTATTAACTTACAAGGAATACACCCAGCAAGGGTGTATTCCTTTCAACTTTCCATAAAGGATGCCTAGCAATGTCAAATATTGAAGTGGTTTTATCACCGAGTTACTTTCTACCTGTAGTAGTTACATCAAAGTCGTTTAATGAGATCTTACAGGACTCTGTAATCTATCTTCAAACTTGTAAATCGTCGGATGAACCGAAATCCATTTACCTTGAAATAGGGGAATGCCGTGAATCTACAAGTAACTTTATCGTTGAATATCTTGATAAAAAGTTTCCTAGTATATTAAACACTGCATTTTCACATAATTGTGAAGTGATAGAGTTTCGTAAACGAGGTGTGTAATGGGAGCTGCAGCATACTACAGAGGCTCGGCAAGTATACGCCGTAGCATTGAAATGGAACAGCGCGATCCAATCTTTAGAATGATGGATGATATTAACGCATTACCAAAGAAAGCATTGAAGTGTTCAAGAGGTAAGATAACTGACAAAAAGCATCCGACATTAGATCGTGTTGCTTTGAAATCTGACCCAGTACGTAAAGATGTATGGTGGATCCTTTCACCTGATATTTTATGGGATGGGTTTGGTTTTCCTTACAAGTCATTACGTGATGCAATACGTTCGTGGGACATCTCACTGACTGAATATGATGATCTAACTGATACATGGTACGCAATACCTAATGTATAACTAACCACAATTTCGTTGTACTAAATTAAAGTGCACTTCGGGTATTTCTATTCAATATGTGCATCTAGCACAAAATCAACCATCCAATATTAAAGGACTAGTTCATGACAAACATTACAACTGTAAGTGGTAAAATTCGCTATTTAGAAGATATCGCCGAACCTGAATTTTATTATTCAGAATCAAACAATGGTGACACATACACTATTCGGACAGAAGATATAACGCCAAATGATTTGCGGAAAATGGCCAATCACTTAGAAAAAGTGCGAGACCCTGATTGTGTTGATGTAAACGACCAGGTAACCTCACATATCACCCAAGCTAAACGTTTGCTGATGGCACCATTGTCCTCTCAAATTAAGGCTGCTGGTGGTGAGGGCTTTAACTGTGATGTTAAATGCACGCCGGTGAAAAACAGTTTTGCATCAATGTACACTTTTGAAACTGAGAATGGTAAGCGAAATCTGCTTACACATAATGAAACTCATGTTGGTCTCATTGATGATGAAGTCAATCATCATGTTATGTTTAATGCTGTTAACGGTGAATACACATCAGTAACAGTTAATGAAATTGTTGTTGCACCTTATCGTGAATTGAAAGTTAAATCTTTAGGATATAGTTTCAACGACATGTTTAAATCATTAAAAAACATGTGGCCAAAAAGACAAGTGTGGAACTTAAAAGTCCCAATACTTCCAGAAAACAACTAAAAGAATTAAGCACTCCTATTTAATGGGAGTGCTTAATATACTTACTACCAGTGACCTTATTCTAAATCACTTGATATGCTTTATTATGTTGAGTAGAGTAAGGACATACGTACAAGGCTTGGTTCGTTGAGACGCCTCACTTCTAAAACCAATACAGAAACACCAATACATCTAAAGTCACCCTGTCACATTCGCGTGACGACGTCACTCTCAAACTAATTACACTATAAACTGCTAAGCACTGTTTTTGCTGTATCAGCAATTTGACTCCGCTTATCTGTTTTTAGTGATCTCGTATCACTCAAACGTTGTATCAGGTTAACCAGCAACACAAAGCATTTAGCTTTGACCTTACTTCCAACCCCCTATTAAAGGACTTTCAAATTATGACTGCATCAACTGTAATGTCTACTTCAACCGTAAATACTGAAATTAACTCAGAGTTTTTCGATCTTAACTCAGAAACTAAGGACCTAATAAGTTTCTTCTTATTGGCTATCATGGGTTTCGTAAGTAGTTACTCGATTGAGGCTGGTGGAATTTACGCCATTCTTATGCAATTAATCATTGCATCAATGGGCGTGCTAGCTGGTCTAGATCATTTGTTATCTAGCAATCTTAAGGTAACTACTTTTGCAAAGGGTCTTGTACTTTTAGCCGTCGCGATGGTTTGTGCAATGCCTGCTGGAGCAGAGTTATCTGAACTGCTAATAGCTTTATAATTTATAGATTCACTGTGGTAGCAATAGCCATCACAGTTGATTTATATAACTTACAAAAACAGTGCGTGTCACTGAAATTATCAAACATCCAATTACAGGATTTTCAATATGGAACAAAAATACACTAATCACGTAATCATTAGTGAAATTGGGGACGACAACCAAGAAGAAACCTTGTATGAAGTCTCATTCACTGGCCGAGCCGAAGAGTATGGTTATGATAATCAAACCGATTACCTTGACGCTATTGAAGCTGAGGCTATTGCGATTGAAGTTGCTGATCATACTAAAACTGAAATAGTTTGGGAATGCACTAAACCAAATTCTAGTTTTGCTGGTGTGGGTGCTTAATCATGAATGCTTTACAGTTAGCCGAAGAGTTAAACTCGATTTACTTCATCATTGATAAAGAAAATGAAGGGAAGTTTTGCGTAAGCCGGACAAATGTTATCAACTTAGCTAAAACCTTTTTATCTGACTCAAACAATAAAGAGTCTGATTTATTTTTTCACTTTTGTGAGAAATATATGGATAGCGAACCTGATATGCTTGACCAGCTTGATCATGGCATAGACATCTTCAAGTCATTTGACAAAATGGATGCTAAATCTAATTACGGCAAAAGTATAGCAGCTGACGACTTCGTTAATGCGTTCAAAATACCAGAGATCGGTGGCAACTTGAAAACCTATGGTGAACTTTGCCTACGTCTTGGTATTGCTTTATGCATCTACATTGTCGATGTCAACTCCGAGTTTTGGAAGAGAGCCTTTGACGATGGTTTAACCCCGATCGAAGCAACACAAAAAGCTCACAAAGAGAAACAAGAAGAACTAATGGCTTGGTATAAAACAATATAGGATCTGTTATGCATAAAAATTGGATCACAGACCTAACTGATTTCACTCCTATTAATCTGGGGGGACATTGGGGAACAAAGCAAGCTGGGTTTAACGTTTCTTTGTCTGGTTTAATCTGGCTGACTGATAATCGTAATTTCCCGTGTCATCGGGATTTGATTTGCGGTACAGGTCAAGATGAAACACGTTACTCCGGTATCTATTCTTGGTTTCGAGGTAAATGTGTGATTTACACTTACCCTCACTTAGAAAGTGTTTTGCATGAACCTGGAGTGTTAAAGGCTTTAAAGTCTTTGATTGGTGTTCACGGCTTAACAAAAGCCTCACCGGTCATTTCAAACTGTTCACGCGAGGTTTTGTTTCTACTTGGTGACGAGTAGGTGACATCTCAATAAGTTATCTAAATACAACTTAAGGCTTAACATCCCTAACCTAATAACAGACTTCTAAATAGAGTCTGATACACCAATAGGCCATCAACCGGCCCGTTGGTACCAACCTGTGCAACCTGCACTTTACTTACAAATATCCACAAGGAATTTAAATCATGGTTACAAACGCGAATCGAGCTCAATGGGCTAAGAACGCAGTAAAATCTTTTGCTGTTGAAACACGTATAACTGGTGAAACCGCTGAGATTCAAATGACTGACATGTTATGTGTCATGATGCATTTAGCAAAAAAAGATTCATTAGATTTTGTGTCCTTATTGGATGAAGCAACTAGTACCTTTGATCAAGATGTACAAGAAGAACTTGAAGCCGATAATGAAGCTAAAGTATTGTCGAGTGTTGAGTTATACATCTTGAACAAGACGGGTTATCACTTTGTTGTGCACTTCCCACTAGACTTAGCCGGCATGCCAGGCGCGGTGCGTTATGATAACCATGAGTTATTATTAAAAGCGCACGCTAAAGCTAGTGGTATAGATCTTTCTGAACTTGGTGAGAGTATCGAGTTTTGCATGGCTTCTGATGGGTATACAGAAACAGCACTGAATACGTGTGTTTACCCTGTAGATCTAAAAGATGGCCAATCAATTGAGCAATACATCAATGACTGGATTGTTTAACGAATAGTGAACACGTTGCTTTAAGCAATTAATACAAACCAAAAGCACTCAACATTTAGTTGGGTGCTTTTTTCATTTATGCCCACCCAGATTGGGTAGCCGAAGCTGAAGCGTATATTAAACGCAGAAACACCAAAATCTTAGATGGTTATCAGGAACCTTGGTAATTATCTAATCATCAATTTACTAGATACTAGACAGTTAGTTTCATTAAAAACTTCACTGTCTAGGGTAATACTTAAACCATCCAATAAAGGAAATACTTATGAACATTGCTAGCGAATTATGTCTGGAGTTACTTATACAATACGGTATAAAAAAATCATTGGTGATAAATCAAATGGGCGGTGATTTTAAAGCTGTCGATCAAGAAGGGAAGTGGTTTAATGTGAGCTTCTTTTTTAAAGACACCTACCAGCACTGTTATTCTTATAAACCAGAAGATATAAAATCAGCTTGGATCAGTTCCAGTGAAACGGGAACGGTTAACGTTGTTCGTGTCTCTGATACGGTAAAGTTTGAATCAAAAAGCTAACTTGGGTAAATAAATATGGCTAGAACTTTAAAGTACAATATGAAGATCCGCCAAAACGGTGATACTTGGTGCATACACGGCATTGGTATCTCAAAAGAAAATAAAACCTGGTGTCACCTAGTTAGTACCACCAGATTTAGAAAACAACGTAACGGTGATTGTCCAATCCAAATTCAAACATGGGTAAAGGGCTTACCGTTAAATCCAGAATATTTAGGTGAAAGTAATGCTTGATTAATTACACCATAACTTAAATCCCGTATCTCATGACGGGATTTTTATTTAATAGAATAACCACTGGGTATCATATCAATGGTACCAATAAACAACCCTCCAGTTTGGAAAAGTGAGTTACAACATGAATAATAAATTAGATCACGAACGGTATGCTTTTAATGATCAATTCAATAGTGAACTGTGTGTACTGGAATCAACAGATTTTGACTCTGCCGTCAAAGAAGCGGAGATTGAAATAAGTAGTCTCTGTGATGGTCAATCAGATAAAGGCTATAACATTGAACTCTCCCTTTTCGGCATGACAGCTGACCAGGCTAACGATATCAACTTAACTGTCCCACGCACAACCGACGTAAAGGTTCATGTTTGGAATCTTGAAGTAAATACTAAACGTATCTAATAATTGATAAATAGTCCGGCATTTATGTCGGGCACCTATCCCTTTCCCCATTGCACACTATTTAATACCAATACATTTCTTTGAATCATCTACTTGCTGGTGGCTTGGTTAGTTTATAAGTCACAATTATATTATGACATCATGCATGGTTATAATGGCCTGTTATTAAGTCAGGCTTTTAATTTTACCGCCGCCCTTTCAGTCCATCAACAAAAGCCTGACTTAAAGCAATGGCTTAATTCAGTCGAAGTAGGGGGTATATAGCACTTGATATAGGCAAGATTAAACGTATACTAAAAAACGCACAAGGCTTAGTGTGTTCAAACGCCTCACTTCTAATCTTCAATGTAAAACAAATCTAGTCGCTCTTATCGATAGACACTGCACACTCAAATCTCACTTACACTGAAAACAGTTAAGCACCGTCATTTAGCACATCTGCATTTTGACTATGTTTAACTGTTTTTTAGTGATGAACTCATCACCGAAACGTTACGTCAGGATAACCAGTAACACGCGTAATTTTACGTGGCCTAACTTACAAAACAGGGAAACCTTATGTCTAAATTAGCTGTTTACCGTGCAGAACATGGCACTTACAAAGAAGCATTCGATTGTGGCGCCATTTACAGCTCCCAGTGTGATGAACTAGAACCAGAGTTTGTTGATGCAGGTCGATCTCTATATCTTGGTGATATTAAATCAATTATTGGTACCGTATTAGAAGCTGCAGGCCGAGATGACCTTATTGTAGGGTCTGTAATTCACGAAGTCTTTTGGACGCTCGATGACATAATAACTCATTTCAGTAAAATCAATGAGTGGCCAGATGTTAACTACCCTGAAAAGGTAGTTGAATTGGCGAAAATTGAATGTAAAAACGATGAAATCAGTTATGAACTATATAAACGACGTTATACCAATGTGATTGATCAGCTTACTATTGAGCTACCTGAAGCTGTAAAGCAACAGGTGAACACGTTAGCTGTTGAGCATGGCTATAACGAACATGAAGACAACATTTTCATTACTGATGAATTGTGCTCGGTATTATAACTACGTTAGCTGTACGTTAAGATTAACATCCCCTAACACCAATCTCAGTAATCCAACTCCGTGAATACTCTCGTTAACGCAGAGTAAGCATACTTACACATTCAATCCACCATACAGGTAATTAAAATGAACACATTAAATCAAGTGCATGGCAAACAACTAAACTCAAATATTCTTTTTGCTGTCAAATTCGTCATAGCCGGTGAATTAACTCAAACACAAGCTTTAAACATTATCCAGAACGTTTATTTTGACCAATGTGGCAATACTGGCTATTTTCGCCTAATGCCTAATGACCCTCAGTTCTTTACTTCAACATTTGTAATGGGTGAAGACAAAGAATTAATGGCATCCATCAAATCGTTACCTGATATTTACGTAAATGCAGTTAATGCTGCAGATGGTCAAACAACTGTTAAATTGTTACTAGTTAGTGATCAATTTGAAAATGTTGGTGAAGAGTACTCGTGCCTTACTAGTGAACTGAATGAGTTCTTAGCAACGCCTGAATGCTTGTCATGGGAACAACTAGATCTCAATGAATATCCCGTAATATATGAAATCATCGAGAGTACAGATATTTATCAAGCAATTCGTGATGGCGCTGCAAAGACGCCTGATCAGATATGGACGACAATGGATATTACTGATTTAGTGCTGTCTGTATTAGACATTGAGCTGAACCTTGAAGATGTAGATCTTTTTGGTTTACTTTTAGCGTTATTCAACAACTCTCAAGCGATGTTAGTGAACATGACAGATTTATCTGAATTGGAAACATATACAACAGCAGCTGTGAGTACTGGAATACTAACAAAACAGGATATGGCGATATTTGACAATGAAGTTAAGATGAATGATTTCAGCCTTGTTGCAGCACGCAATTTTGGTTATTTCGTTAAAATCCCGACTGAAGGACTTAATCAAGACGGTGAGAGTTTATTCAATACACTAAGTAGCCATGTGGTTAGCGTGTTCAAACAAGCGCATGCTAAGGGCATACAGTGCATCGAATTTGATCAAGACGTTGAGTAATTCAACCTCCGGTTAATCAATCGATATAAACAACTCCCTTTTACTGGCCGCTCTTTTAGCAGCCAGTAAAATCCCAAACCGCCAATTAAGGCACATAACAAATCGAGATAACCATGAAATATCTATCTTTTGACAACACTTTTATGTCTTTATGGATTGCAAGCCACAGCAAAATACAATGTGTGGCTTATCTATCTATAGAAACTGAAACACCTAAAGGCCATTCATTGTTAGGAATGCAAGGTGAACGACATGTATACGGTCTTCAATATCCATCGGACTCAATACCAAGTAACAGGTTTGAAACAAGGTTTGATAATGGATTTTTTATTAGATGCTCTGGTCATTTCTTTGAAGTCTCACTAATCACAAATAGTGAATTTGAAGCGAATGAAGCAATGACTAAAGATGACAGCATTGCGCTGATCTGTACTGACAATGCGGGTTTTCACTATGTAGTCTCAGTCGATAAGACAAACATCAAATAACCAAAATAGCTTATTAACTAACACGGTATTTTACCGTCCATAACAATCAGCCAATAGGCTCATTTACACAGGGATCATTAATCATGGCCAATACAACAATGCAATTTAAAGGCAAAATAACTAAAAGAGCGTTTGAACAAAAGATTATCGACGTTTGCGGTGAAGACCGTGAAATCAGTTCATGTGTAAACTTTGAAGAAGGTAAATGCATGACGCTCTATTATATCAATGGTGCACACGCAGGTACCTGGCAAAGCGCGGGGGGCTGTATCTACTCAAATGACAAAATTGAAGCTAACATTGCCTCAAAGCTGAGAATTAAGAAATTATTGGGTAAGTAATTATGACAACCAATATAGTTGCTGTATGTGGCTCTAAGTTGACCACTAAAGTGGTAAGCAAACTTGAACTGGATAAAATATTCAATGGCCAATTCTCTGTTGTGGAGGAGGGTACATATAAAGTTTTATTGAGATCTACTGCTGGGTATCGCGCCATAAAGGTCGAATCCGATAAGGAGTCCGCAGAAGAGCTCTTTATCATAGTCGAAGGTGTAACAGCTATTAAACCAACGCAAACTGGTTTTACTGTTGAAAACAAAGACAGTGGTTACTTTTATACATGTAGCTACAATGACAATGAGTCGTTGAACCTCGACGTAACAAGTAGTTAACTATCTATATGAAACCAAACCCCAAGATAACATTTGTTGTCTTGGGGTTTTTTTTGCATGACGTTTCAGCTGGTGGTTTTATCCATACTTAATCTAATGACATTACGATAGGTTTTGTGGGTTACTAAAGGAAATGTTGCATACCGGAGTAACAGTAAACCTTGGCCTTACTTGTGCTGATCTTACTACTTAGTGCTTGTGCATTTTTGGTCACCGTTTCTGTATCGATAGAAGTAATAACACCACTGTCTATACTGGGGACAATAAAGAATATATGTGAAGGGTTGAACATACTGGTGAGATGGTCTACTACTAGTGAAGCAAATCCTTTTCCTCGGTTATTCCTTTCTGTTTCTGTTGCACCAATAATTAAAAATTTATTTGGTTTTATTTGAGTCAATCCTTCTACTTCTGTTAAATGAGTGACAATTAATTCGGCTTGTTCATATAGTTCCTGATCATGGTCATCCAGTTCTATAATGAATGAACTTGGGTTTAACTCCACATTGCTATCAATAAAGGTAAAATTTACATTTGTGAAGCACTTCTCGCCTTTTCTATCGAACAGAATCGCCATACCTTGCATGGCGGTTATGACATCCTGATCAGTGCAGCAATTATCATATTTAACACATAGCTGATTATCAGAAACCATTGCTGTTGAATTGAACTCGCTTTTGTTGGTTTCGCTTGGGATTGTTCCAATATTATAGAAAAGATCCCACTCAATATTTAATTCGTTTTTCATTTATCATCCTTAAATTGATACAACGTAATACATTATATTTCATTGCATAACCTAAGAGTGGTTCTGGTGAATATCTGGTAGATGTTGTTAGTGTAATCAGTAATCGAAGTAGGTCTAAATTTACTTCGTAAAGTCTCAACGGGTGGTGGCTGGCAGAAACTTAACAACCACGAATTAACCTTACAAATTATGACATCATGCAGGGTTGGTTTAGATTAGCATGAGAAATTCAAAAAGTGTTTTTAGATCAATACTGCGCGGCGTGAAGTCATTCAACTTGATTGAATGTATCGTTAAGCATATACTAAAAATGCATACAAGGCTTAGTATGTGCTAAAACGCCTCACTTCTAATGATTACCCATTGAATATACCTAATTTATGTCTGCACTTATGTGTGACTACGCCACACTTGAATGATTCACTGTAAACAGGTAAGTACTGTTTGTTGCTTTATCCGCAATACGATTATGCTTTCCTGTTTGTTTAGTGATGTTCTATATCCACTAATCGTTACCCCTAGGCTACCCAGTAACACAAAGCTTAATGCTTTGGCCTTACTTTCAAATCCCCTTTTTAAGGAAATACAATGACTAAATTATTACCAAATCAACAATATGCCATCGTTACCATCAAAATTGCCATTGAATCTGAGGTAGTTTATAACCCTGCAGAACTCATTGAAAGTACACATGGATTAGATAGCGAGTTACACGATCTTAAAGAAAAAGGTTATATTGCAGATTATGCTTTTACTGGTATTGAAGCACCTGAAATTTCATCAACATCAAATAACCCGAAAAACGGTGAGTTATTCAGAACCGATAAGAAGAATGAACCAGTGTTCACTGAAATTAGTGAACATGTTCCCGTAGGATCGCATATAGCCGTCAAGCTAGGTGCAAGTGTGGAAGATCTTGCCGAAATTATGGACCGTTACGATTGCTTTAAGTGCTCAGATCTTAATGAGGTTATTCTCGATACTTCGTGTATTGACGATGACAGTAAAAAACAGAACCTAGAACGTTTAACCGGTATTAGGCATGAACAGATTGCTAATAAATTCATTATATTCAACACCGATGTAGAGTTTGGTTTACAACCAACGACTGCGATTAAAGTCAATGTTGGAAATGATAATTTTGAACGTATCATTGATGAATTTCCAATCGGTTTTAATCAAGCTAATGTTTATGACGGTATTGTCCTAGACATTACTAGCATCATTAGTAAAGATAAGTTATCTCAACTCAGCATACTATTGAACGCTGCAGAAAATCTTACTACGTTCAATTATGTATTTATTAATACTTGTAAGTTCTACTGCGAATAATCAAATTTAATTTCTACCTGTTAACCCCAATCAATCTGCGCATTGCGCCACCCCAAACTACAAAGGACATTTCCTATGTTAAACAATCAACTTCGAATTATGGTCGACAAAACTATAGATCCAATAATTAACCTATCGACTAGAACTGCAAAAAAGCAGCTGTTAAAGCAGCTAAATGAAACTCAAGCCAGACAAGCATCACTGTATATTCATTCTGATGTGCACTGGCGAGAACGCAGTAATTTAATAAAAGATGGCCATAAAAATGTTATTCGTAAGTTAAAGCGTCTTGAACATTTCATTGACATAAATGTAGAGAAGCAGGGGGCTTTTAAACCCGAAATTAACGAAAATGGGTGCGAAATTAAACGATCTTGCTTTCCTGGACGTGGACGATATCATTATGATTCTGAACTAAGTCAGTCGAAAGGCTGGACTAATTACGAGTGTCAAAGTGATGCCCCGTACTTCGGAATTTGGGTAAATATAATGAAAATGGAAGTACTACGATATTGCGAAGGGGACGTTGACCGAGTGTTAGCTCCAGATTCAGCATCTTTTAAATGTGAACTACTAACCTTGGTGCAGCGCTATCAACCTGAACCTTGTTTTACAGTGATTGACTCCAATGGCAGTGATGATCAGTTCACTCAGAACGCTGTTCATGATTACCTTGGTATAAATGTCATGGATTTAGTAAAGAACTAAAAACCTGATAATAACCCGCAATTGTGCGGGTTATTATTTATCTTTATATTATGACATCATGCGTATTAGTAGTACTTATAAGTTACTAATAAAAAAATATTGCCATGGTAAGGGGATGAAGTTTTTACTATTTAAGTTTTTTTGCTACAATACTGTATAAATGTCCAGTGCTGCTTGTATTAGGGTCATAATCAATGTGAAGGTTATCAATGAAGTTCTCTCCTATGTTTCTACCACATCGGCACCACCAGAAGTACTCCCCTGAAATTACCGAACATCTTAAAACTTATGTTCAAGTAGTGGGTACTCAAGTTAATGAAGAATATGACCATGCCTATGATTATCTTTCAGAAAATTACCACAATGCTAATAATCATAAGTCCATTAGAAATGAATTGTGCTTATTCTTAAATTGGACATGGCAAGTTCAACGTAAATTAGTTAAAGATTTAACCAGAAAAGATATTCCTAAATTTATAGATTTTTGTAATAGTCCGCCATTCGATTTGATTTCCAGCGTTGCTGGTGTACCTATTACAATTAACGAGCCAAAAGAGCGGTTGAGCGAGTGGACACCCTGTCTGAATCCAAATTGGAAGCCATTCGTAAACCAAAAAGCGAAGCAGGGCTTAGCTTATCAACGATTACCTGCCACAATGCATAAACAGTTAAGCATTATTAGCTCATTCTTTCTTTATTTAAATGATCTTGAATACACAATTTCAAATCCAGCGGCAATTGCTTTGAGACGATTAAACCCATCAAATGTTGCAAATCTTGGCATAGAAGACAACGATAGGGATAAAGCACTTAGTCAGATGCAAGTGAACTGCATATTTGAATTGTTGGAATACTTAGTGGAAGAAAATCCAGAAAAGTATGAGAGATCTCGTTTCCTGTTTTACTTGTTGGTATTAGCTTACCCTAGACGAAGTGAAATTGCAGCTCGGCCAACACACTCCCCGACATTCTCTGATTTTAGGCGCCATAAAGCAGGTGACAAAACTTATTACACATTTTTCATTCCGCGATCTAAAGGTAGTAAGTCACGCTCCGTGATAGTATCCGACATGTTGCTTGAAGCTTTAAAACGTTACCGAACTTTTTTAGGTCTGAATCCGTTGCCGCTTGCTGACGAGATTGACGTGCCTTTATTTATTAGACATCAGGTTGCTACACACGGTAGGCAAGTAGGGGTGTTAAATTCCAATCTTGGTGCAGAACAGATATCCGCCCTTGTTCAAGAGTTATTTGAACTGGCAGCTAATGTTCTTATTGAAAAAGGAGAAATTGAAGAGGCCTCGGAGTTGCGACTACACTCATGCCATTCACTGAGACATGTAGGAATTTCCAACGATCTCTACAGTGGCAGGCCGCCGAGTGAGGTTATGAAATGCTCGGGCCATTCTAGTTATTCAGCTCTTGAAATTTACACATCATCACGCACCGATTTACGGGTTCCGAATGTTAACTTAAAAGACCGGATTTTCGATAACTCAGATTTTAACTGTTTAAAGTTAGATTGATAATGATTTTGTTATAAAGTTAAGTTGGCAATTAAGGTATTATCGAATTGCCAACCAACATAGGACTAATCAGTCTTAACACTTAGTTGATGATATATATTCAAAATAGGCTTACTTTTACTTGTATAGTGTTAATAATTAGACTAAATTAATTGATACAAGCAAGGCTTAGCTTGTTGAAAGCCTCACTTCTAAAAAATCTCAAAAATGATTCAATGAATCACATTCCAAATATAACTAAACAAAACAGATATGAACTGTTGTGCTTTTTTTCGTGACAGGATATAACTGTTTTGTGTGGTTTTTCCACCTGACGTTGCTTTAAGGCAATTTGCAACAGGCACTTACAAGTGCTGCCTAACTATTAACGCGAGATTTATCTCACATTCAAACCGCGTCTTTACGCACTTCATAAAAGGTTTATTCCATGAACAACTTATATAACTTTATCAATAAAAACCCAAATATCTCATTATTATTAGTTTGTACTTTTGTCTTTTTTCTAGGGCTAGTCGCTTATACGGGATGGGTACTTGATCATAAATTTATTTCAATCTGCTTTTTAATAAGTTCAGTGCTTGCGCTATACAATTGCTTATTTAAGCCAGTGGTTAGTTTAAGTCATTCATTGTCTTAAATTAGTATTTACGTTGACTTTCACCGTAATTTTATCAGAACATAAAGACCTTCATTTATTATGAAGGTCTTTTTATTATAAAGAACAGAAGATAGTATAAAGCGATAAATATGCACCAAATGTTCAATTTTGGATGATCAGGTATGCAATATTCTGGGTCTGATAATGTGAGTTATCCGAGTCAGGGACGTGTATCCATAGTACCGGTCAACATACTAAACAATAGAGTTTTCCCGTTAGCTTGGTTGCGGCAAAGATAAGTACAATTATCTGAATCATTAACTACAAGTTATATGTAGTGCCACAGGATAACCACGATACTTTAAATATACATTTCAAAGTTTATCCATTGCCTAGTTATTAGTTTAGAGTTATGTATTATTAAATACAAGCAAGGCTGATCTTGTTTTAAGCCTCACTTCTAATCTACCGCCTATCTAAGGTATCGTGACGCCGTCACACAATTACATCATTCACCAATTAAGAGCTATGACACGTTGCAATCACATATAAGTATTGCGTGACTCGTTATATCTGTTTTGTGGTATTAACTACCCAAACTGTTGCACCTTTGGCTAACCAGCAACAAGAACTATTAAGTTCTGCCTTACTTACAACACTCCATTTTAGGATATTTAATATGAATTTAGTAAAAATCTGTGCCTTTGGCACTGCTCCAGAACAAAAACAAGCCGGTTATGTTGGCCTTGGTATTGAAGTAACTGGAACTGACGAAAGCGTAACAAACACGTTTAAGTCATCAGGTGATATACGCCTTATACGTGGAGGTAATAAAGCCGGTACAAATGAACATTTTTTTTATGTCATGAAAAAAGATGAAGCATCCCCTACTTTACCTTTTGGTAAAATTCACTTGGTAAGGGAACGACGTGTAACTGCTTCTGTAAATGAGGTAGCCGAATATTTTGTTGATGCTGAAGATTATAAAAAAGTGATGGTAGATGAAGGTACGCTTGAAGAAGCACTTCAAGAATTATTGAATAGCGATAATGCTCAGCGCATATCTTATGATACTACGATCAGCGACGTTCATGAAGAGCATGAATGTAAAGTTACTCAAGAATAACCCCCACCTATTACACTTAAAATTTTTATATATTAAAATCTGGCCTGGATTCTTCAGGTCATTTCAATCCGCGCATTAGCGCACTTCAATATTCAAGGGATTCCGCATGGAAACTTCTACTACTAATTATCAATCACTTGTTAACTCAACATACACAAGTCCAAGAGACTGTATTGAAGGTCACTTTTACTTCGATGCAACTAAACGTGCATGGTTTAAGATCCTAAAAGCAACGTTTACTTTTGTTTCTTTTGAGTATTCGTTTGGTGATAGATGGACACGCAACCATCACAAAATTATTGAAGTTAAGCGATGCAGTAAGAAACAGGCTCAACACATTATGGAATGCAGCAAGGAAGCATTTTCAAAATTAAAAGCCTAACACCAACTCTATCCAACGTAATTTTAAGGATTTACATGATAAATGTTCAAACAAGAAAGCAAGATTGGGAAACTGAGTTTGGTTCGTCTTATTTTGATAAAATAGGACAACCTGTCGTTGATGCATTAAATATGCTTGAAGACGTTTCATACCATAACGATGAACTTCCGTCCTTTGTTCTCTGCGAAAAACAATTTGGTGAAGATAAATACTCACTCAGGGCATGGGCCGGATTTGATGATTTAGACGTTGATCGAAAGATCTTTGTTTTCTCGCTTGGACTCAATGTGAACGATGAGTATGATTGGAACTACGGGTCGAGAGTTGAGGCTATATTTGGCAATATCAACCCGATGTGTAACATAGGAAGCGATGAAATGCTTACTAATGACCAAAATATAATTGAGTTAATTATGCAGTCAAAAGTTAATTTCCCTGAAGTAATCACCGACTTTATAGAGTCAGAAATACTATAATTATATAAGGAGAGTTAGGACAGCAACTCTACTTTTGAAAACATGATAACCGGCCTCTAAAGCCGGTTATCAACCTACCCTGCTCCAACCAATATTATTCACTATTAAACTATTTACAGTCGATACTTGTTGAATGTAAGAGCATTTAAACATATTCTATATTTAGACAAGCAAGGCTCAGCTTGTAAAAAGCCTCACTTCTAATTCTATGCACATTTAATCCTCGTGACGTCGTCACACTTTAAAAAAACTTACAAAAAATAGCTATGACCGGTTGTGAACCATTAATCAATGTCACGACTTGCTATACCTGTTTTTTGTGTGGTTCGTCCACCAAACTGTTGCACTAAAGGCTAATCAGCAACGAGTGCTTAAAGCACTGCCTTACTTTTAACTCCATGTTATAAACATACTGAGCGCTTCGCTCAAACCAACCCGCGCCTTTGCGCAATTCAAACAGGAATAATCCCTTGGAAATTAACAAACATTACCGAATCAAAACGGGCCATAAAACTATGGCCCCTATAATTAATAAGACAGTTCGTCAGGCAAAATTAGACATTCTGAAATTGAACGAAGGGCAAGCAAAAGTAATCAATGCTCAAATTGGTGCTGAGTTGTATTGGCGTGAACGCGGTGCGTTTGGCAAACCAATCAATAAAAATGTTGAAGCAAAATTGAAGCGTTTAGAGAAGCACTTCGACAAATTGCTTAAGCAAGACGGCGTTTTTAAGCCTGAACTAAATCGTAGAGGCTGTGTCATCAAACGTTCCTCCCATCCACAGCGTGGCCGTTACTATTATGACCATAAGCTTCTCGGTCAGAAAGATGGCTGGTGTCAATATGATACAGACCAAGATGCCGGATATTTCGGGGTTTGGGTTAACGTATTAAAGATGGAAGTTATAACATATTGTGAGGGTGATGTTTCGCATGTACTCGCACAAAACTCCGAATTATTCAAAGCGGAATTGCAGAGCTTAGTTGATTATTATAATCCATCAGCGTTTGCCACCACTTTTGATAATGAAGGTAATAAAGAAGCCTATTACGAACAAAATGAAGTGCATGACTACTTGCGCATTAATGTAATGGATAAAGTTCAACAAACCTGCCATTAGGCATCACTCAAACTGGCCGCTTAGGCCTTCTATCACTTAACCTGTAAAAAGGTTAAGTGTATTCAAAAGGATAACCATCATGTCTTTCAATAAAAAAATGGCATCTGTTACAGGCGATGTTTTTGTTATTAGTAATGGTACCAAAGGCGAATCTGTATCATTTGAATCATTGATTGTTGAATTAGCGACTTCAACACTTTGCCCATCATTTGAAATATTCGGAGAAGACAAACCAAGAAATTGGCAGCCGTTAGTTGTTAATAACACAAATAAGGATTGGATTAACGGGCAATACTTTAGTGGTCGCTTTGTAGGTAAGTCGCATTCTTTTAACGTTTTGATAAAGCCGAATAGCGCGAACATTCAAGTGTTAAAAAATGCAATCGCGGAAAATCATAACGGCTATGACTATCAGTCATTAGCTTTTGAGATGTTAAGTGAACACATTAAAGTCAAACATAATGGTACCAATATACTGGTATCGAAAGATGTTTGGTCTAGTATCCAAAATGGTCGACACCACGATATGAACTTGGGAAATTGTATTTTAGTTGGGGAGCGTTTTTCACAGCAAACCAAAACATTTTTCACAAATACCTTAGCCTATTAATATTAAGTTTGTTAACTCAACATTTAAATAAGGAAGCATTTACAATGCCAACTAATGTCAAAATAAATACTGCCCTAACAATTTACTACTGTGATAGTGATAATTACAAAAATGAATACACAATTATCTTAGCAGGTGCCATTTCAAATGAGCATTTGCAAGGTTACCTGGCTACTAGTCGAGAGGGTATTATTCCAAATCAAATACATCCATCACTAGAACATCCAGCAGTTGAATGTGGGGAAGAATCATTTTGGGATCCAGATTCAGATCATGTTTGGTGTTCAATAATGGAACTTGATGAATGTGGTGACAATGTCGATTTAGATAGCTTGCTCACGAATGATGATAAAGCTATTGCTATGTCGGTCTCTGATTTCTTTAAAAAAATTATAGAAATTGAAAACGATGAAGGATGGGACGTCGAAACAGAAACAATACGTCATCTAGACCAAGATTAACCACAGGTATATTAATTTAAACCTACAAAAACTAACCTGCCATTAGGCATAATCCAACAAACATTAAGAAACATTAACATGGCCACAGTATCATGGACAAACAGCAACGGTAATGAAACAAAAAAACACATCCAGGGCGGCTATAAAACGCTTTGCGGTATTGAAATCCCTTCACAAAAATTTGAGTACAGTGTTTATGGAATACCAGAATGCAAGCGTTGTATTAAGCGTGAAGATTTAGCAAGTGAATAAATTTTCTGTTAATTAAATTAAACATACCGGTCAAATTGGCCGGTAACTTTACCAAAACAAACTTCCAAATGGAGCGAATCATGACTTCTCATGACATTAAAACCAATCAAGAATTTCTATTCCCTGATCAAGTTGAGGATGCTAAAATTCTTGGTACTTATCCTGGCGCCAAAAAGCTACTGGGTTATATAATTGAAAACAAAAAAATAGCTGTTGGGACCATGGTGGTTAATCATCATCATATCCCACCAATGGTTATCTCAAGAGAAATGCTGGAACATAATTTTCCAAGCATGAGAGATGCAACAATCTGGTATGTACTACCCGAGTCCCTACAACCTTACCTCTTCATAAAAAGCTTAAATGTTAGTGGTAAAAAACTTGAATTATGTGAACCTGCTGGTCGATTACAAGTTATATTTAATCCTGACACAGGTCATGTAACAGTGTCCGGTAAAACCTCTGATCGTAGTGAAGCCTATAGTTTTACCTTTCATGAATTTGAAAAATTATATCAATGGTTAAATATAGCTAAAGAGTTAAATACCTGTATTTACTCTTCACTTAAACCCTTCAATATAGTTTTTGAAACCGATACCGGCAAAATTGTTGGTATTTATGACACGCCAACTCTGTGTGATGAAGAAGCTGCAGAGCAATTTCGACGCACGCAGCGAGATCTCAGTTATGGAATAGTACACACCCCTATGGGTATGTATAAAGATGATGTTATCGGTAAAAATATGTCATCGTTCGCATACTAACTGCTATTAAAAGTAGACTATTGCTTAATAGTAACAAGGAGGTGTACATGCCACATATTATTCAAATGGTCGAAGAGATCACTGAATCCGTAGCTCAAATCAAAGTAGTAAAAAACGGTTGTATGATGGATATCATGACCGATACTAGTTTAACGCTTGAGCAAAAAAATAAAATCGTAGGATTGTTGCAACCATTGGATGTTTCTATTGCTGCAGCGAGAAAATCATTTCTTTTCGGAGAAATGGAGTAAAACTTTAAGGTAGTAAATTTATTAAGGCTGCGGGGATTTCCCTGTAGCCTTTTTTGTTGTTAAAACCCTGATTAGTGAATAACAAAAGCAGATCATTTTATACAGTTTATGCGTATAGTTTGTACCATTTGTATGCATACAGTCGAAATTCCGAATAACATTACATGAAGATATTCTTTTTATATCATTAAAAACCCAATTCAAATGCTCACTTATGATTATCAAAAGGCATGTTTTGATAATCAATATACTGGTATTGAAAGGCGTGTATTGATAATCAAAAGCAGTGTATTGATTATCAATGAAACCGTATTGATTGTGCGTAAATGATAAGTGAGTTAGAATAAATCCATACAAAAACTATAATTTGGAATTTGATGGAACTTCGAGATATAAAAAGTGCATTCACAACAGGTGGATTATCAAGTTTAAGCATAAGTTATACGTCACTATTGGATGGTTATATTGTTACAGTTAAAACAAAATCAGGTACAGCACATCCACTGACAACGCAACGCGAAGGTAAGGGCTGCCCAAGATCGTTCAAAAGTGTTGATTCAGCAATAGCGGCCATTAAAAATGTTGGTTTTAAACAAGTGACCATTGACCTCTAGTAATGAAAAATTAATTAAATCATGGGTAAATACTTGCCTATGATTTAATCTTCGCATAAAGAAAGCTATTCCCTTCCTCTTCTAAATCTAAATACAAGCCTAAAATGTCCAAAACCACAAAGTGTGATCTGTATCGCCTCTACGTGTTCAAATGTATCTTTTCCAAAGTAGAGATTATTCTAAAGACCGATGTGGGTGATTGCCCTGTAGAATTCACGTAGCGCTGATTTTATTTGGATGAAAATGTAGTCTAAAGTGACTATTTCAAAGTGGAAGTTGGATATTTATCATGGCCATAATCACGGTGCGATTCTATTAAGATTTAATCTTAATTAATTGGCCAATTCTTAAATTAAATTGGCCATGATTTTACATTGTTAACATCTGGTTACGGCTGTGATATTTGACCGGTATTTTCACCTGGACTCTAAATTGGTTAGTAAAAAATAGCCCAAATGCCTGCATATTATTTCTTCATTAAATTTATCAATTAGCCTCTATCTGAATGTGATTTGCGATCATAATTGACGAAGCTACTTGCTTCACAAATGGTTCAATTCAAGTATGTATTTAGGTGGTCTTAATTTTGTAGTTCTTAAGACTGTCGCTGTACCGTTATGAACATATCGGTACAGTTATATTTATGTTGTATAATTTTATGTTCTTGATATAAATAACAATAAATATACTGGTACTGAATTTACGTGTAATTCTGTACCGATATATAATACTCTTAAATATCGGTACAGTAACCCTGCATACTAAAATATATACGCTAATATTATGTTATTATGGATTTAATTTAATTTAATTGGTCAATAGAAACATGGAAAAAAAACAAGCTGTCCCCCTTACGTTTAATGACGTTAAAGAAGTGTGTGACCGACTTCATTCAATGAATGAGAAAGTGAGTGGCAATAGAATTATTGCTGAGTTGGGTCGTGGATCCAAGGGTACAGCGCTGAATTTTATCAAGCAGTGGCGTGAAGAATTAGATGCATCATTACAACATTTACGTGACAGCATGGGCTTCAGTGAGGCGTTCTCAATCAGTTTCATGCAGGAAATTGGCCGGTACAAAAGTGAAATTGCTCTACAGTTTGAGGAGACACTAACAGCAGCTAAATTATTAGAAGCAGAAGCTTTAATTGCTCTGACTGAAGCTGAACAAAAGCTTGAAATTGCATATTCTGATCTCGGGAAAAAAGATGAAGCCATTACAGCCTTCAAGCAAGAAATTGCAACTATAACCTCCTCCAGCAAAACTTCCGATGGGGCTTTACGCAGTCAAATTATTGATCTAGAAAAAAGCATAAGTGAACATGTAGGAAAGGCCGATCGCCTAACAACGGAATTGGCAAAAGCTGAAGTAAGACTAGGAGACAATTTTACATTCGTTACAGAAGCTAAGTTAACATTGGAAAAAAAACAAGGTGATATTGATACCTTGAGTAACGAGTTATCTAAATCAAATGAAATAATTGCAACATTAACAGCTCAAGATAAAGCAGCCAATGATGCATTACAGCTACTTCAGACTCAATCAAAGACAAGCATACTATCACTTGAAAATAGGTTATCACAAGGTGAAGCACAATCGATAGCTTTGGCAGATATAACAAGATCTGAAAGAAAAGATCTGCAGGGTGAAGTTTCTAAGCTTAATACCCAATTTGCCTCCGAGTCCGCAAGCCATCAAGCGTTAATTATCTCGTATGGGGAGACAGGTAAATTACTTGATTTAGAACGGGCTGCTCATGATGTAACAAGGGGTGAGCTCTCAATATTGCAGAAGCTAAATGCGAACAATAAATAAAGGTGTGAGAGATGATAAATGAATTAGGTGCTACAGTTAAAATTGACCTTGAAACGTGTATGGGAGAGATTGAATTACAATTACAGGAGCTATCCAAAGTTTTAAGAGCATCAAACCCTACGGCACAGGTATATGTTTTACCGTTAATAACTAAAGAAGACGAAAACGTAGATAATAAAATAATAGCAGTGAAATCAGTAACAGGCGAACGAGCTGTCGACCTTGCTATTCAGGCTTATAAAAAATTCATTATTGATGATAATGTTTCGTTAAAATGTGTATATCGGTTACCTGGCTTTATCCAAGTTAAAACTAATCACGAATTAATATTAAGTATTATTGATAGAATTAATTGCCTAAAAGCTGATTTTAAAAATCAGGTAATTAAGGCCGGTCCTAGGATGGTTAGATTTAGACTGGTTCATGAACTATTCCCATATACAAATACAAAACAAATTTACCGTCGTATCAACATCCATAAAGGCCTCGATATTCATAAGGTTAAATTCATTTGGGCGAGAAAGCATTCGGTTAAAAAAATCACAAAAATAGAAGTTTTGACCCTACTTGATGAACAAATACGTGAACGTTTACAAGACGAAACATGGGTAAAAGATGTAAATGCAGACATCGATAAAATAAAGCGGCTACCTGATGATATAGTTTTAAGAATAAAACGGAGTATAAAGGAGCACCCGATGATAATCATTAATAATGATATACAACTGCAGTGTGCATTACCTCTAATTGTTCTACAAGATATGCCATTCAGAGTACGAGAATTACATAATTATGATCCAAGTGATTCTCGAAGTGAACGCTCAGACGTTATAATTTCGAATGAACCTATTATCAAACGGATGCACCTTTTTGACCTAATCAAAACGGACTCATAAATGAAACATTTTCATAACTTAAAAAAAAGCCAATCTATAAAGATTGGCTTTTTTATTAATATTTAGTTTTCTAATAAGTGAAGACGTAACTCCAGAGACTTAACTAATGCTATTGCATCATTAAGTGCATCAACTGGATCCCGACTTTTTGTAATCACTAGTTGTTCATATAACCAACGTGATTAATATTGAATTATTGATAACCTTCATATTTGTTTCACTTGCGTTGAGGTTTAAGATTCAAAGACAACTTTATATTAAAAATAAATATTAGAAATCCCACTCGCTATTTTCACCATGTTTAATAAGCATTCCTATTGTTTCAAGTTCGTGATATTGGAACAAGGTTACAATCATTGGATCAGGAATTATGCTCGGATCTAACAGGTTAATATCGATTGAACCCTGAAGTGTACTAAGTATATGATTTTTACGATATTCAATATTTTGTTCACAGTCCTCATCAAAACCATTATTCTCGTATAGTGAATGAGCTGTCAGGACAATGATATTCCAGAAGTGTTCAAGGGTTTCTATACCATTAATAATTGTAAGCTTACCTTTGATGTTTAGTGGGATTGCAATTACGGACATTGATAACTCCATTTGTTGTATGTTTATCTAATGAGTAAACCAGATCAAATAAATTAGCCGGCTAAGTAAGTTTCATTAAAAATTACGCAGTGTAACCTTCTGTTTTCATTGCAGCGAGCACATCTGCAGAGTAAACATTGTCACCAAACATTATTTGAGTACCTTGTTCGACATTGTCTTCAAGCCATAGCAGTAATTCTTCAATTGCAGTGGGTGTTTTGAGTAGTTCATTCTCCACCGGATTTTCTGATGCTTGAGCAAGAACTGGAATGACAGTATTTGTGAATTTGAAGTCAGCAATTATGTCTTCTTTAACTGCTTGTCCCAAAAGATTGTTGATTTGATCTGCAATATCGTCTCCGTCACTAACGTTAGCAGCCATGGCTAATTTAACTGTTACGAGGGCGTGAATTGCGTTCGGTTTTAAATTATTCATATTAATTTCCTAATGGAGTCTTGAAAAAAAAGGCTAAATTACATGTGTAAATTAGCCGATTCGAGTTTTGAAGTTGAAGTTATCCGAATAGGCCTTCATGGAAAGCATCGTCAAGATAACGCCCTACTTGCCATGAAAGATCGTGGTCGAAATACTTAATTCCGAACAGTTCTAATATTGTCCCTTCATTTACCACGCAAACAGTAACGTAGTAACCTTCACAACCGCCGTGGTCTACGATGATTTTAATTTTACCTGATGGCCAAGTGTCTTTAGGATTAATGCCCCATTCAATATCACAACGCTCTGCATTACCAAGAGCAGTGCAATCGGGAGCAATTTCATGAATGATAAGTTGAGCCAGTACATTTTTGAAGTTGTTGAACACCTCTTCAATTCTAAAAGTACGGTCCAGCATTAACATGCCTGGTCTAGTTGGATTTGGTATCCAAGTGTCAGTTTTGATTACTATACGATCGGACATAGTATTACCTATAATTTTGGATGGTGACCTATTGGTCAGTTGGAGTTCAAAACGCCCTTATAGCGTGATATCGAAATAAGGGGTTAAAAAGTTATATCTTGCCAACCTGCACAAGCACAGATAAGGGTTCTACCTTCAACTATAATTACATCACCAATTGATGTACTAGAGTTAAATGTATTTTCACTGATTAGTTCGACCTGTTCATTGTCACCCCAAAAGTGATTAATTGAATTCGTCAACGTAAATACTTCATCTATGTCAGTTGCGATTACTTTTGCTGCGATCTCAAAGTATTGATTATGCTCACGCCAAAGTTCAATAGCTGCATCAATAGAAATAGAACCTAGTCGTTTTAGATTGACTATTTTCTCTTCCGCTTCCGTTAAGCCAGAAGGATATTTACTATAAATATCCATAAATTCATTTGTATGACGATAAACTTCAAAGGTTTTGGTGGTTGGAATAACAAGATTAGAATAACTCATCGATATTATCCTCAGTCACTGTTTCACCGTCTTTAGTCAGTTCATAAAGAAATCGAAACTCAACAACAAAAGCTTTAACAACTGCTTTGTAGGTATCAAGTTTTAACATCTTATCGCGAAATGCTCGCTGTTCTTGACGCGATTCGCACATTTGACGTTTTGCACTTTCTCCGATTGAGATCAAAGACATGGTGTTACCAGAACGGCCGTCAAGATCGATAGTTTGCATATTAAATTCCTTAATGGATTGTTGGATTTTGCCAGAAGGCAGATTGGGTTTATGTTTAGTGTTTATTTAAACTTTGTATCTTAGTTACGATTTTAGATTTCGAAAACTTACCAGATGGCGCGTAGCCAGCTTCCTCTTTAGCTTTCTGGCGTATTAAATTCTTACCAGTAAGCTTTGATTCACGATTTTGTTCACAGTAAATTTGTTCGACAATCAACATGAAATTGAGGTCAGTAAGAGCTGTTTTAAGGCTTTCGATTAGTACTTGGTTTTTTATCAGGCGCTTACCAATGAAGATGGCGCCAATAGTTGGGATTAGAGCTTGAACAATACCGGTTGCGGCCTTAATCAGTTCTATCATTAATATTTTTTCCATAAGATTTACCCTATGTGGAAGGATTGAAAGTAAGGCAGCGTAAGAACGCTTGTCGCTAACAGCCTTGTGCGACAATCTAGTGATTGGAATATCACGTAAAACAGCGATGAAATATCAATTTACTGAGTTCAGGAAGGCAAAATTTCATAGCTCTTTTGAGTATTATAGTGTTGGGAGTCATACCCAGAAAAGTGTGACGGCGTCACGGGGTATTGTAGTTGGGCGAAACGTGGAAGTGAGGCTTCAATGACGCACTTAGCCTAGTGCGTATCAATACTTTACATTATCTGTAATTATTTACAACAGTGTATATGCGAACTACTCAAATTAGCAATTCAAGAAGTGTTAGTTATCCACAGATTTTGTGGATTACTTTGTACAAATAGGATTAACATAAAGAATTCAAAGGGTAACTGCTATAGCTAAACTTTAAATTCATGATAATTAATTGAACCAATCAATATTTGATTTCTTTTGTACGATCACGGCATTCTTCCAATCAATTGCAAGAAAATGATTACTCGGATCGTAATGTGTTGCCATTACCACATTGTCTTTGCCTAACTTAGGAACTAGGCTATTATTTCCTTGTGTGGTTTTACGAATTAAAGTGACCTCTTCAATAGAGGCGTTCCAGAACAGTATTTCACCATCAGGTTCTTGAGTTGCACAAGTTGACCCTTTGGGCCAAGTCATATTATCTATAACTTCAAGTAGGGATACACACTGAACCTGAACCTGATTAGTAACACCAACTACACTAGGTTGAAAAACTATTAAATCTTTGATCTTTAACACCATGACTAAAGTATAATAACAAGTGACTATAATATCATACCACATCACCTGAAAGTATTATGGCTGAATATTAACTAACAACATGATTGGTTATTACTCTTGAAAAATTGACATCACTCTCCACAAACTACTGGATAACAGAAAGTAAAACACATTTCATATTACAGTCAATCAAGTCAAAGTAATCCTAAAAAAACTAAATTAAAGTATGCATGTTGTCATAAAGAAATTACTTATATTTTGATATATAGCAACGTATTGTTGCGGTCTATTTAAAATTTGGACAAAGTAACGATACTAACAGTCTTCACGGGCTAGTTTGTGTAAAAAAATTACATGTATTTTTAATACTCGGCAACAAAATGACTTTGAAAAATCGTATTCCTAAAAGGATACTTTAATTATCTTCAGTAATTACTTGTTTGAGAGGCCGTCGGAATAAGTTGAAGGTTAGATTTAGTGGATTAACTAAAACTTGATATTAAAGCAGTGAGATATTGTAAAATAAATTAAGATTGTCAAAGCCTGGCTTCTCTTGCAAGTCGATTTGGCTTTGAGTGAATAACTTAAACTAGTAGGTTGTACTTCTAGGGGTACTGTCAGAACCATCTTTAACTCGAATACTTAAAAGATTACTGGCTTCTTTGTTTATCGTAAACGTTATAGAACTCATTGATTCAATGTTTATAAAAGCATCTAACAAGCCCCTGTCACTTTGGCTTGTTGTTGATAGCCATAAGAGTTTAATCAGCATATCTCGACGTTCATTTTCATCTACAGCTGGAAATGCATTGTCGATACTTTGAATTATATCAGACCTAATCGAACTATACTCAGCTACCGTATATTTAGCTGCAGCCATAGATATAAGTGATTCAAATGCAAATTTTGGCATCGGAACACTGTAAATTTCATCACTATCAACAGTCGTGATATTAATTTCTGATTGAGTGTTGTTATTCACTAAGTCTTTCGAAGTAGATCCGGTGACAATTTTGAATTTTAGAGATAGAGTTAACGCTTGAAAATATAGATAAAAATCATTATCATTATCAAACAGTCTATTTAGCAATTGTTCTTTAGTTTCCCTAATCCCAAGTTCAGCCTGAAGTAGGTTAAGGATTCGTGATAGTAAGTTAACGCCATTATTCTTGATAACATGAGCACGGGTTTTTTCATTAACTTTTAAACGAGAAAAACTATCAGCAAGAGTTCTATCGTTTGTAATAATTTTAAACTCAGGTTGAACTATTTCTAACATCTCTTTCGAGAATAAACCACCAAACTCATCGTTACGAAATCGACAGGTTCCAATTGTAATCATGATACTAACCCTTTATACGACTTTTCACATTTAACATTCGGAAATGTCATAGTGAGTCTTAATAGTTATAACTTATAATCTATTATAGGTTATCTAAATTCAGAAAACGAAAGTTATAACGTTAATTTACAATTATTTAAGCGTAAAGGCACTCCCTTTGGGTTATATCTTATGTTTTTTGGTTATAAGAGGTTGATTTAAACAATCTCAAACTTAGAAATTAGAGATCCATTAGGTTTTCCCAAATAATAGCCTTGACAATACTGAACCCCCCTTTGCTTAAGTGATTCCAATTGCATTTCTGTTTCTATTCGCTCTGCAATGACAGTAGCACCAATACCATGAGAAAGGTTTATAATAGCTTTTAGTAACTCTGGATTGTCTTCCTCCGAACCAATATTATCAACAAAAACACCATCGATTTTAAGGTAATCTGGTTTGAGCCATGTGAAGAGTGCTAAATTACTGAACCCTGTACCGAAATCATCTATTGATAAGCAAAACCCTAATGAGGCTAAAACATCTAAATTATCAATTACTGGTTTAGAACGTTTCAACTCTGAACGCTCAGTTATCTCTAAAACTATTCTATGTCCTATATTGGTAATGTCTTCATCTGACATCAACCGTCGTACATGTGATATAAAATAATTTTTGATAATATGGTCTGGCTCAATATTCACTGATAGATAGAAGCGTTTATCCTTATACTTACTAATAGTTCTTATTGCATGCTTAAGACTGAACAAATCAAAATTAAATCGTGTTCTATCGGTTAAGTTATCGAATAGTGTCGATATGTTAACGCGACCTTTGATACCTTTAATTTCTGCTCTAGAAAGCATCTCAAACCCAACAACTGATTCGTTTATTACATCTACGATAGGTTGATAATAATACTGGTTTGGTGATAGTAAAGCATCCATGACTCTGTCGTCGAGTTTTACATTTGAATAGTCAATACACAATGGCACTTCGGCACCGGCCCCACTTACTATCTTCATTCTAACCCCTAATTCTAATTATAATTATATTGGCAGAATTAGATGATAACCCTTTCTAATAAAGATATGTGAATCGGCCGAATATCGTTATTCAAACTCTTTTTTAATTAAATTAGTAATTAAACGCCTAAATTTATTTTTGTCCATTTTATCAATTTCTAATGAGTTCATCATTTTACCAACAGTCGACTTGCTTATCGGCAAATTAATCGTAATACCAGTAACAGCTTCCTTATTTTTAACATTTTTACGAAGTCTGAATTGACGTAGAGCACGTCTCAAAGACTCCTTAATCTCAATTTTTAAACCGTCAGCAATGAATTCATTTAATTTATACTTTGCATTTTTAGTATCAGCTGTAACCTCACAGGCGATTTTCTTTTTTGATAAATAGGTAAGAGCGTAAACTATTTCTTCATTTGTAGAAACGTACTCAACTTTAGGAGCAGCATTCATGTCAATTGCCCACAATCTAACGAGACAAGCATAATCTCTACCCTCCAAATATATTTTGACCATTTTCATGAGCAATTGTTGACTCAATGTTACACGCCCAATACAAAACAAAGAACCGTATAACAGCTTCACAGCCGAAGAGTAAAAAGGTGATAGCAAACATCTGAGCATCAAAGTTTTGGCCGAAGACCAAGCCCCAGGCTGCACCAAGAAAAATAGCTATAAGTAACACCGGAACTATTAGAGCTAATAAAGAAGATGCAGAGTCAAGATAGAGTCCATAGAACATTTTACCCTTTGTCTCATACGAGCGTACATCAGCGGAGATAAAGTGCAGAGAGCTGTCATGTTTACCACTTTTAACAGCTTCAAATAATTTTCTATTATATTTCATCATTATACTTTCCTTTTTGTGTGCAATCGTACTGCAGCACGTTCGTAAATATCGACCAATATTTTGATTGGTTTGTCGTCTTTATTGACTGCATTTTCAAGTCTGTAATTATAACGACTACCCTGTGTACCCCAAACTTCTCGTCCAGTTTCTTCGTTAGTCACTTTGTGTTCGAACAGCTTATTATTCATTTGCTTAGTTATTGTAGCGAATAAATCTAGTATGTTCGAAGCAGTATCAATTTTTGCGAATGAATTAATAGCTGATAGTGATACAAAAACTTCACCAGCTACGGTGTTAAAGTTATCAGAGTAATAAAGTCTGTCAATTTCATCTGTCGATAATCGTTCATCATGAATCACTTTCAGCGAATAAAAATCAGTTGCAGCTGTGCGTTTATCTAATTTTAATGAGGTACGGTACTTAACATTCATAAAGCCAAAATACTTTTCATCTCGAGGCTCCATAAGACGAACACTTTTAAACTTGCCTTCACGAGCCTTAATCATATCTTTACCGCAACCCAAGTAGACTTCATCCTTTTTTTGTAGTTCACCAAATACTTTACGAACGGAAAGCAAGTAATGAGTCACAATAGCTTCAGCTTTAACTAATTCAGGTCTTTTTTCATTATAATTCCCTGCGGCTAAAGTAATGACGCCACCAGTGAATAAATCTGGTGTACACCACTTTACAAAAATCTTGCCTTCGTCTAATGATGGCATTTCAGCTTTAACATTTAGTGTGAAATGTCGTGGCTCATGATCTTCCTCAAATGAAATGATATTATTTTGTTCAGTTTCATTAGTGGTTTTTAAGATATTCTGACACTTCTCAGCGGATTTAATTAGTTCTTCTAATGCTTTATTAATCATACTTCCTCCTGTTACTTTACCCAATAGTAACAGGCAGTGTTGAAAATGCAACAATAACAATGAATTATTTATATTAATTTACTCCATCGGCATCAGAATACACTCAATTAAACTTACTTCGACAACTTATAATTGATGATAGATCTAAATTTAATAGTGAATTTAATAGGTGTCGATGTAAGAAAGAAAAAAACACTTATGGGTGATCGTGATTTGACTTTTTATTGGCTGGATTGAATTCCTGTAACTGGCAAAGTTCAGGAATAATTATTGAAATCAAATTATTACAGATGCAGAACGCTTCTTATTATTATTTATAAAAGGGCGTATGTGTCCTCAAATACGATCCATACTAATCTCGAAAACCTATATTGTTCAGGTTATCCCCCCCTTGATATACCGAAGGGTATTGAGTCTAAAACATAGAAATACTGGTATAATCCATCGTAATCAATAGTTGCAAACACATTTATTTAAACTGATTTGCATTCAAATTTGGTGTGTTAACCGATAAGCATAACTTTTCCATGCTTTCATCATTATAAGTTTTAATCATATAATGTTTAGGCTTAGTTACATCCGAGAGCGGCAGGCATATTTCACTGTTAGGAAGAATAAGGATATTAGCTTTATTTACTACATTCATACTATCTGAACGACTATAGGTGACCCCCACATAATACTGCTCTTTTTCGCCGTCAAGAATACTACCAAGTACTTTTAATTTAAAAGCTTCCCCAGACACATAGACAGAATTGAACTTTACTTCGTCGTTTAAGTGTGAAGTGGCCTGGTTGACCAACTGACCATTAGCATCATAAATACTAGCGTCCAAATTCACACCTGCAGTTACAGGCAATGAGTACAAACTAATTAGTGCCCATATAAATTTTTTCTTCATATAACGATTCCTTACTTATAGGTAATTTGCATTTTATACAGTAGAACTGAGTTGCTTCGATAGTTTCCGAGGGATAATCCTATAACGCCTATTCACCAAACCCGAACTATCTATCCAATTATTTAACTCACCGATAGCGTAATAGTCGGAAAGCGTCAACTCCATTGTATTCAATTGTGATTCATTGCCGTAAGAGGGTTCAACACCTAGTAAGGATGCTAAATCTTTACACCAGATCTTCCAATCAAACAGTAGTGATTTTAGGTTTCTTTGGCATGACGGAATAAAGTGCACCTGGTAAAGTAATTCATACCACTTAGAGACATGTTCATGACCAATGACACTGTTAAGCCATAGAGCCGTATGATTCTGCAGCTGCATTAACCCCAAATCAGAGTAGCGGAGGTTAGAGGGTGAATAGTTTGCTGAACGGCTAAGTTCCAAAGCAAACGTCGATGCTCTATTTCTTAAATCAATTTCGATATCGTGTTCATTTATAGTAACGTAAAATAAAAGAGAATCTAAATGGGAATATTTATTGACCAACTTAATGATCATATCTCCAAGTCTCTTTTTCTCATCAAGCCGAGCTGTATTAGTGCCAATTGTACGCATGACTGCAGAAAGATCTTTTGCTAAATCAACTCCACCAGCGATTTCGCCAATTAGTGACTTGCTTATTAGGCGCATCCCCTCACTCAGTAATCGTTGTATGTCCATCATCCCTACCCTTTCATATTAACTAAGACACATTATATAGATTGGCTTTAATGAAAGGGGGAACGACTGAATATTGAAATTAATGACTTATTTTTGATTAAACAGTTAAATCAACAACTAACTAATGCTGATTAATGTGGTTGATCAGTTTATCACTGTACACAACTTCAATGTATTTATCATCAAACCTTAATTCATTAAACAAAGTGAATCTGTGTACAATGGTAGGAGAATTGACTTCTGCTTTGAAGAATATCATCTTATTGCAAATATCATTTATCTTATTGTCCGTAAGGTTGTAGTCGGCCCTATCAAACCTAAGCGTTTTAATTGCCAATATATCCGATGCTAATACGATCTCGTCAGAATCAAATTTAGGTCCAAACAATTTCAATTTTGGCGAGATGAAATTAGAGGTTGTGGTGTAAACTCCGTGTTTATTAGTGAACGGAATATTTCGGCCCTTTGCTGCATCCCTGTTCTTACTCTCCATGCCACCAAGAGCAAATAGGTAACTGTAATTCATATCTAAAAGTGGCAATAAATGACATCTACTGGCTTCTTTAGGTGACAATTCAACACCCTCTAATTGTAAGGGCATCTTGTCGATAAACGATTTAACTATTTGCTCGCGTTCATCTTCAGTTGTTTCATAAAGGTCTTCGATTAACTCGTCATCAAAAATAGCGTCATGCATAGAATTGACGCTTTCATCAATTCCAGCTTGTAAGAATGCTTTTTGCTCTAGTTTACTAAGATTAATCACAATGTCGCGACATAGTTTTACACTCAGGCCTTCAATTTTAGCTGTGAAAACTGCAATGATTGAGTCTGTCACATCTTTATTATAAATAATGAGAAAGTCGTTTTCATCTGCTTGATTTCTGAATTTTGCCGAGTCAGTTAATTCAGAGTGACTTTTATAGCCTATACCGATTGACAGGTAATCATTTCGTTTGAAGGAAGATAATTTCTTTTGTGATAGCGCATCAGCAATAGCTTTAGCCAGTTGATCTGACTTTTCTTTAAATGCGTTTAGTTGCGACGGATAGACCGCTAGAGGAAATGAAGATTTCATAACTATACCTTTTGGTTATATATACTAACTACGTGCCCCACCGCGTCAGCTTACCCAAAGATATTTGTGGATTAGCTTTGTATCGTCTTGGCAATCTTAGAGACTGAGGCATGCCCTGGCGACGAATAAACCAGTTCATCCATGGTATCTTATTCCCCCTAGAAATCAACAGCACATACCCATACAAAAAAATTGCTTTTTGGCCCCTTTCAAGCTAACTTAATTGATACCAGTCAGGCTTAGCTGGTGTCACGCCTCACTTTCAAGATCATTCTACAGTTACTCGTGCTATTTCATTATCTTTTGAAATCGCTATTTAATTCCAAATCTAATTACTAGAAACAACTTTGGGTTGTGCTTTTTTGCGTCTGCAATTTAAGTTAAGCACAGCGAAAAATTGTTTTGTGTGATTTTTTAAATCATCAAACGTTGGAACAGGCATTGCTTCCAACAGGTCCCCAGACTGCCTAACTTTCAAACCGCCCAATTAAGGGCTCGCCTTATTGGCACAAACCATCCAAAGGATAATTTAATGACCTCATTAACAACGATCGCGACTAACAAGATCAAAGCACTACAAAAAGCCTTAGCACGAGTTGAATTGTGTAAAGAGCAATTACAAGAAGCTGCACTATTGAAATCTCGTGGTTACATGACTAGCACTTTCAATGCAGAAGTTGCTCTATCAAAAGCAAATTGGCAACTACGCCAGTGTTTATAATCAAAACTGAATCAGAGGGCTTACGCCCTTTTATTCTTTCCATCTAACAAAGTCCCATGTCCTAAATAAAGCCTAATTACTAGACACCGCAATGAGGTTTCAGCATCGTTAAACCACATTGCAGTTTCGTGTAACTTATGTTGCTCAAACGTCGGATATTGGCTAACCACTGACACATGCTTTCTGCATGGCCACCTACCAACACTGCCTTTAGGCAACATCCAAGGACTTTTTATGTCTCATTCAATAACACTACAAGAAAGACAAGCAATTGTTGACGAGTTCGTGACCGGAGAGTATGTATTACCTACCGTACCAGGGAAAAAAGTATTTTACATCATTCCGCTTAGCGGGGGGATCGACTCAATGACAGTCGGGCATGTCCTTACGGCAAGATACCCTGACAATAAATTTATATGCATCAACGCTGATACAGGATTTGAAGCAGACGGCACAGAGGAAGCTCTTGAGCTTTTTGAATCAATTACTGGAAAAAATATTGTTAGGATCAAGCCCAAGGATGACCTTCTTACCATGATTGAAAAGTCTGGAAACTTCCTTCCTAGCCAGAGGGCTCGTAGCTGTACTGGTTATACCAAAACTATTCCAATTAAAAAGTTATATCAACAACTCAGAGAAATGCACGGTGAAGATGCGGTGTTTATTCAATTTGTTGGCTTACGTTTTGACGAACCTACTCGCGAGGGTATTACGTGGAAAGAGGATTATATAGCTTCTGCATATCCACTTCAGGCGCTTGGATTAACAAAGAGTTGCGTTAATAAAATCGTAGAGCGAATCCAAGGGATCCCGCGTTATTACCAAGAAAAATCGCGCTCTGGCTGCAAAATGTGTATTTTTTCGAGACGTTCGGAAATAATAGATGCTTGGAAGCAATCACCAGCGGATTTAACCCGTGCGGCTAATATGGAAGAAATACCTACTAATACGTTGCGTGTATACAACGAAATGCCAAAAACTGTATCTGAGATTACTGGGACTGCTAGAAATTGGCTTTCTTACTATCGTCCGTCTCGACTAAATAATCCAACAACTGGATATGAAGGAGAACGGGGTAAAAATCGACTCAACGATAGTATCGGTGATTTATTCGGAGCTAGCGATGCAAAGAAACTTTACGTTGCTGTCGAATATCATTATCACGGTGGTTACGGTGGTTTCTTTCAGCCCCAAGTTTACTTTGAGAAAATGATTACTTATTCAACATCGCTTGGTGGAATAAAGACAGCTCTTAAACATTGGTGGCTACACCGTCTTCACACTAAAGAACTTTACAATAGTGATGAAAAGGAAATGACCGGTACTCGTCAAGTGCAAATACTTGAACTTGAAGTAGATGATTTTGACGAAGAGATACCGCCTAAGCCTACTGGTGTGTTTACCTGGCAGAACGATCGAACTCCACTTTTCGCAATTAAGAAGGCAGTGGCCGTAATTGAACGGATACTACTAACTGAAGGGCTTAAACAAGATCTTAAAAGTGCTAACAAGCAAATTAAACAGATCGCGAATGAATTAATACCGATGATTGAAAACGCTAAATGTTACGGAAGAATTTTAAGTAGCATGGAGTATTGCAAACCAGCATTATCAGATCTCGTTGATGACCTTGTTATCACCGAAGCGCCTGTAGCCTGTATGTCTTGCTCAAGATAATTTCACTACCAACAACACGCCCAATTTAATTGGGCGTTGCCAATTTGGCTCAAACCATCCCATAAAGGATAAATAAATGACAGATCAAGCTATTATCGATTGTTTAATTTTAAATCATGTCTTTTTTCAAGCGTCTCCGAGAGGTGACCATGGTACTTATGACATGCTGGTGAATGCAATGGATAAAGAACGAAAACAACAGTACTTCAAATCGACAGTACTACCGTTATTAAAAGTGTTGAAGGTACCACTAATTGAATCTCTACTTAGCGGAACTAAAAACGAGGCTCAAGGTGATGTTTACAGTAACCAATGGTTTATTGCCAATATCACAAGTGATCTTGTTAACGACGCAGAGAATGCTATTAACGTTATAGATCGAGTTACCCAAGATAAGTTATTAAAAGCATAAATTTTTTTATCAGAATAGTGAACGTCACAATTATATTGTGGCGCTCTATTCCGTGACGTCGTCACACTCGTGTAAAATCTTGTCTATGCCACCAGCATAGGCTTACTTACTCAATCCGCCTACTTTGGCTACATAAAGGACTTTCATGTCTCAAAATATATTTTTACAAATCACCAGGGTGCAATTAAATTTGCTTTCAATAACGCAATCGGTTTTGAATCGCTAAAGGCGTTCAGAGAAGAAGCAATGAAAACAAAATTGAATGTAGTTCAGTTACAATTTGATAATGAGAGTGTTCACTTTACTGATGACACAGCTAAATTGAAAATTGCTGAATACCTTTGGGATACTTTTAAAAATATCACTTTGGATGAAGACGGAGTTGATGGTTCCATTCTCCAACCATTTTTACATTTTACACCACATACTGATGTTTACGATATTTGGCACTGGTTTGAAGCTGAATTTGAACTAAGCGTTCCTAAAGACTTAATGAAAGTTTTACAAGAGATGAGCGCACATAAGTGTGTGCTCATCTCTACCTCAGCTACTTAGCTGTTTCTAAATCATTCTTATACCCGCTAGTCCATATTGTCATACCGCCTTCCCCCCCATTTTATTGCCCTTTCAAAATAATCATGAATAATTCATTCCGCCAACAAGCAATGAATAAGTTTAAATATACATAACTCGGTTATATCCGCTTTCACTGCTCATCGAAACATTTATTAATGAATTAAGTCAGGAGCATCATATGAATTCAAAAATTCAGCCGATCTCCAAAAGAAGTCCTGATAAAGTTACAATTCTATTTAGAAAATACGAGGTCAAGTAGTGAATGCTTCAGTGATAATAACTGATTGTTGAAATTAGACTTACTTTGCCAATAATAAAAGAATATTAAATAGGACGAGTAAATGAATGTAGATATGGATATGGCACTGACGGTAGTTGCATGTATTGTTGCAGCAAATGTCATTAATCGGGTCGCGGTCAACCCGATACTCAATCGCTTTACTGGATCAGGAAGCGTGATGAGCAGACGACACGAAAATAGTTCCGGACTGTCATCAAAAACATCTCACGAAAAAAGAGCAGTCGTTCATCATGCAGCCAACGATGATACCTCCCTTTCTACTGCAGATAGGTCTGACATGATTAAACCACCAGCTCAACATGACGGCGATACTTTTACCGTATTTTTCGAGTGGGTAAAATCAGAACTTGAGTATGGCTCCATAGCGATTAATAAAGAATCAAGTTCAGTCCATATTATTGAAAAGCACCTCGCGCTTATGTCTCCACACATATTCCAACACTTCATAAAGTCTAACGTTGGCAATGAGTTTTTAAATAAACATATGCCAAATAAAAAATCAAACAGACAAAAAATAAAACAGGTAAAAAACGATATACTCAGTGCGCAAAGGCATTTGTGTTCGGTCTTTGGGAGTGATTTCGTTAAAGTAAATAATACTAATGTTGGCGCCAAGAAAAATAAAGTGTTGATGCTGGACAAGGCATTGACAGAATACTTACTCAACAACCTAGCATTGGAGGACTCAAGTCATGTTATTACTCGTCTACCTATAATCGACGACAAACAAGATACGATTATGAGCAGTCAATGTGAAACAGTCTCCGGTTACACTCTAAAGAGCATTCCAGAAAAAGATACAATTCTAAATGCCGAGTCGGCCACCCTATCACCCACCCAGGGCATTGCGGCCACAGAGTCAATTAAGAAACTCGGTGTCAATGAAAACGAAACATTCAACATATTCACAGGGTGGTTAAAGGTCCAAATAGAAAATGGCAGCATACCTATAAATGAATCAGTTAATTCTGCGCATGTAGTCGACCAAAATCTAGTCCTAATTTGGCCGCGGGAACTCACTAAATTTATTAATTCGATTCAAGGTTGTCATTTGTTGCAGTTGAAGGCAAAAGACTCCACCCGTAAAGGTCAGCGCAAGTATATAGAACGCGAATTGTTCAAGGCTGGAAAGCATATATGCTCAGTTACAAGTGATGATGTTTTAAAGTTTGGTGAAAATGGATGTGATAAAAGTAAAACAATTAATGGATTTATGTGTAATCCTGAATTGACCAGTTATTTACTCAGTGACAAAGTATACGTGAATTCTGATTACATAACTTTAAAGTCGATTATTGATAGTAGAAAGGAAGTTAAGATAGCCGCTATTTAAAGATGTGGTGACAATGGCACTGTGCTAAGTATTACAGTGCCACATATTGATTAATCGCATCAAACGTCATGAAATTACTTATCTAACATTCCCAATTTCGTCATTAGTTCTTCAGTGTTCATTACTCCCGACTCGAAAGAACCGTGGCCTGTTTTGTTATTAAGCAAGAATGACGTTGGTGTTTCCCTTACATCAAATTGAGCGGCTAAACTAACGTGCAGTTCAACGTCCTTTAACCGCGCTTCAGTATCACAGTTCTCATACCAATCTTCAGAGTATTGCATTGCATCATCACTAGCCGCTTTCAAGCTGCGAGATGCACCCAACGCCCCAAACATATCCGTCATTGAACTGAAATAAGCGTTAACACCTGATACTTCATTCACACATTCAGCAATGATTGCCTTTTGAATCGCTATATCTCCGTGAACCTTTTGGTTGGGTAAGTTAAGGTATGTAAAATTAACCTTGTCACCGAGTACCTTAACACTTTGTATTAATTCTGCATGATGTTGCTGGCAAAACTCACACTCAATATCAGTAAAAATAGCTACCGTATAGTCGGCATCAGGATTGCCAATCTTTGGTCTAGCTTCTATTACTTCTAATAACTGCGGCTGACTTGCAGTTTCAGAGTTGTTTTGTTGGGTAACTGTAATTGGCGTTACGACCATGTCCGGTACATCCGGTGATGTAGAAAGGCGCGTTGTTTTATTAATGGATACTTCTACCCTACTCGCTTGTGTGTCAATACTCGTATCATTTAATTGCTGAGACAAACTCGAAGCTGATTGCTGGGTTATCAAAGGGCTTAATAAATAAAGTGAAATGGTTACAAGGATTAGAGCGAAAACAGAAAGTGGATTAGCTATATGTTTACTGATAGTTCTTGTTGGGAAATATGAGATAACCGAAAGAACTAATGCAACCGTAGACAAGGTGATGGACACCGCCACTGCAACTTCATTGATCATGTTTTATATACCTTATAATTTAGATCTGAATGGCCAGAGGTTTTGCTGCATTACGAGTACCGGTCAGTCGCAATGCCGACAACATATCACTCCAATCTTTACGGCCATGTATTTTAGCTACTGCATTAAGAGCAATAGGCATGGATTCCTCATTTTTACTGGCATATTGCCTTGCTTGATTTTTTAGTTTTTTAATTTTATGAATATCCATTACTGCACCTCTGATATTAAGTGGTTAGATTATATCAACATCAAGAGAGCAATTGTGATTTGGCCGATTTTGGAGAATTTAGGATAGTTTCATTAGCGCTTCGCGGATTAAATAATCATCAGACTGACTCTTATGATTCGGCCTTTCCTTTAACCCGTTGAGTATTTTGATGGTTGGAGCTGCAAGGCGAACCGTTCTTGATATGTTTTTTTTCGCATGTCGATTTGTACGGTTCCAGTCGAGTAACTTTAAGTAGTACTCAGAATTCAATAACCCTTTTAACTGAAGTATGTAGTGACTTTCGTCTTCATTGATATTTCCGTTACAGAGATAGGAAATTTCTGATTTCGTTATCTTATCGTTGAACTGATGAGTTTTAGTTAAGACTTTACTATCAATTTTAATTCTAATCTGAATTTTCACTAATTCGATAAGCGAAGGGTTGAATTGACGCGGCATTAAAATTCCTATGAACAACTTGTTGGTGTAACCATCTTATTGTTATATTATATAATTAATAACGTTGTTACAACGATAAGGTAATGGGAACTAATAATGAGTAGCAATACAAAACAATTATCAGTGATTAATAATGGTATCGCTACAGTCGCAAACTTAACCATTAATCCCGCATCTGCCTATTTGCTAAGCCTTCGATCTAAATCAAGTCGAAAAAAAATGGGTTACAACCTGAATAATATTGCGAGATTAGTCGGCTATTCCGACATGAACGACTGCGACTGGGGAGCTATTAGACGTCAACACGTACAAGTTATTATTGATCTATTCATTGAAGCTGGTCGAGAGCCTAACACCATAAATACAAACCTTGCCGCAATAAAAGGTGTCGCTTATGAAGCTTGGTGTATGGAACTTATGGACACGACTGCCTATCAACACATAAAATCAATCAAAAGTGTGAAAGGTGAACGGCTACCGAAAGGTCGGTGCTTAGAAGCATTTGAAGTGAAAGCATTATTCGCAGTTTGTGACGAGGACGATAGCAGTAAAGGACTCAGAGATGGCGCAATATTCGGTGTTCTATTAGGTTGCGGCCTGCGTCGAGGAGAAATAGTGGCATTGACAATGGACAAGATCAATTGGCGAGATGGTGCTATTAGAGTTGTTGGTAAGGGTAATAAAGAAAGGTTAGCTTTCATGCCCGATGGAACTGCTAGAAGATTGGAAAAGTGGATAGAAGAAGTCCGTGGTGACAGTGAAGGTACAATAATAACCCGTATCCGTCGTCACGATGATGTGACCCTCGATTCTATTGGCGATCAAGCAATCTATACGATCTTGAAAACAAGGGCTATGCAAGCTGGGATCGAGGATGTCGCTCCGCACGATCTAAGACGCACATTCGCAAACAACCTGCTTGATAATAAGGTTGAAATAATGACAGTAAGTAAAATGTTAGGTCATGCAAGTGTCGTTACTACGCAGATTTATATCAGAATTAAAGATGAAAAAATGAAAATTGCCAGTCAAGGACTTGTAATCTAAATTAAACCTATTTAAGCTTGAAGCATAATCAAAGCATGCTTCAGGCTAAAAGCATTTAAAGCCTCACTTCTAATCTCATATTAACATCTAAATAATTACCTCTGTGACGTCGTCACGAACTCAATATATTTCAACCAACAGATATGTATATTTATTTGTAGTAACTAATGTTCCTGCAAATTGATTGTGCACATCTGTTTGTGTGATCTTTTATCACCAAATATCGTAACAGGCTATCCAGCGATAAGTGCAATTGCACTGCCTCACTTCCAACCTATCCTATTAAGGAATTCAAAATGACCACAGAGCACATGGTTCAAGTTAACGTACCTGGTAATCTAGGAAGCAAACGTCTTAAAGTTATTAACCCAACAGGTGAAGGCCGCAGAAAAATTCAAATCTCTACCAACCTACTGCCTCTTTTTGGTTTTGAAGCTAACACCAAAGTAACAGAACGAAGCCTTGGTTTAGGTAAAGGTTATGTTATTGAACCGGCAAAAAACTTTCCGTTTAAAAACGTTAAGAAAATTTATTCACGCACTTATAAGCGTCGACGTAACAACCCTTTTGAAACCGTTTCAGAAACCACGTCTAAAAAAGTCTTAGACGACTCAATTCCTTTATCAACGCTGATAGTTCATGTGACACTTATGCAAGACCGTATCATTGTGAAACCGATGATGAATAAAGCGTTTGAGCGTGTTTCACAAATTTTAAATGCAAAAGATCCACTGACTGTGTTCGCTGCCTGTACTTCAGGTATAGACGCTCACGCATCTGTGAAAGCTGGGTTTAAAATTACAAGTGTGCTTGAGTTTAGACCTCAAGAGAGCAGAGATAAACGAGATCTAACTGAAACTGGCGCTTTAACGGCGTTGGCCAATCTTGAGATCGATAACTTGTTTAATGAAGATATCGGTGAGGTGTCGACTGATTACCTTGCTTGGGCAACCAAAAACAATCCAGCTAGTGTCTTCACTTTGTCTCTGCAATGCGATGAATTTTCTGTGGCAAAATCAAAATCACTTAAAGAAAAATCGCTTACTGACTTAAGTTCGACTCTCGATATGGCATACGACGGTCTTAGACTAATCGAGAAGTTACAATTTCCGATTGTCTTGCTAGAACAAGTACCTGGCTTTAGTTCGTCACCAATAGGCCGCATGTGGGATCTTCGCTTGCGTCGTATGGGCTATCAAACACATGAAGCACTGATCGATGCAAGAGACCATGATGGTTGCACTTCTAGAAAACGATTCTTTCATTTAGCAACCAGTTTACCGGTTGAGTTTAACTGGCCTGAATCAAAAGAAAGAAGTGACAAAACTATCTTTGAAAGATTCATTGCACACCGCATGAATGAGTTCCGAGATATAACACACACGAGCAGTATGAAAAAAGGCATTGAAACAGGCCGCTTACGTATCATTAATAGTGAAAGTAAGTGGAGTCCATCGGTACTTAAGAGTCAAAGTCGTCAGGCAAAGGACAGTGTAGTAATTCAAAAAGACACTGGTGAAATACTTTTCCCTGATTTACCTCTGTTACAGACACTGATGGGAATACCTGAAGAGTTTAACTTTAACGCGGTTAATTCTGAGCAGTGCTCAGAGCAGATCGGCCAAGCCGTTGATTATCCGTTATATAATATGATCATGATGAAGATTAAAGATCACATTAATAACTTTTTAGCTGTTAGTAATTCAAAACCAGCTATGGCTTGCTAAACCCCGCCCCCTTTCATTGGGGGTTTTACTTTCAACACTTAATCCACACTCATATATTGCGATGTTATCTTTATGTCGCATATCACTACAAACCAACCAACATCGGTGCATTAGCACCAGTCTACTACCAACCCATCCAATCAAGGATTATTAATGACATATCAACTAGATTTGCTAATAGATAACGTCATATCTATTGACGCAAAAAACAAACCGGTATTAATTATTGGTTGCTCTGCAGCTAAAACCGGCGGTACTAAACCTGCTTTTGATTTATACGACGGCACGATGTATCAGCTGATACGATCAAATCTGCCCGACATACACAAACACTTCATCGTGCTTATTCTAAGCGCTAAACATGGCCTTATTGGGGCACATGATATGATAAATGACTATGACTTGAAGATGCCGAGTAGAAAAAAGGAATCTGAAATCTCTGTTTTTGCCGAGAAACACAAAAACACCATGAGAAAGATTACGGAACTGGCCAATGAAGACCGGTCAATATATACCGTATTAAGCAACGATTATTTATGTTGCTTTGATAAAATGGTAAGAATAGCCACACTTAAGAAATTCAAGTCGCACTACGTGTCACGCGGGCACTCAGGTATTGGCGTGCTACGAGGACGGCTAAATAAGATTCTTAGTACAGTGCGTGCACCTACACCGAAAACAGTGTTATACCGGTCTGGTCTTGCGAATGCTGATGAGTTTATCGGTTTAGCAAAAGCCCGTGCAAACCTTGGGTTTTCACTGGCTTATGTAAATCAACAGAAACAAAACCACTTACTCAAGATTGGTTTAGAATCATTGGCATCAGGCAAGGACCTATTTGTTGATAATGGAATTATAACCAAAATTGGCAAGGGTGAATTTGTTGATGTACCGAGTGTTCTTGATATGTATGTTTCAATTATCAATAGCCTACCGGAAGGTGCATCTAAGAAAATGGCTATTGTTATACCTGACAACCCCCTAGATTCAGCGGGATCTCTGGATATTGTTCGAGAAAACAAGGAGGTCATAACTTGGTTGTCACACCGTGCAGATGTGATATTACCCGTACATAAATTCGGTGTTGATATTGCAGAGCATGCATTGGCAATGATGGAAGCGTTAAATTTTCCAGATGTTCGATTAGGGATACCCTGTAAAAAGGCCCTAAAAACAGAAACCGAATCTATTGATATTCAATTAAGTTTGAGTGAAATTGAGGTGCTATATTCTCTAAAGAACGACAAGGGTCAACCACTGTTCAAAAAAGCGCATTTTTTTGCCTTAACCGAATACAGCCGCGGTAACCTGCTTAAACAAAGAGAGTTACTTAGTGCCATGTATGACGTAACAATTAGTGCTGATGGATGCAGGACAACCGCAATCATGGGTAACGAGTTAACGTCTGATCGCATTGGTTCTCGAACCATGAGGGCAATCCGTAAAGAAGTGGTACTTGATAGACTACAAAAAGATCCAAATTATTTATTTCATCTTGTTGAGAATGAGTACGACGCTCCATTGGTATATGAGCGAGTGCTTGACTTGATTAATACTGATGTACGTGAGTTTATAACAATATGGAACGAAGTAATGGATAATCACTGGTCTATAGCCATCGATGATAATGAAAGCGATGAAGAATTGACTTTATATTGTGAGGATCTGTTCATCAACTTCCCACGCATTGTAGAACAGGAAATGCTTGATCGTTTGAAAAAGTATTTTTGGTCTTTGTTCTCCAAGCCAGAGTTTGAACCGAGTAACCGTGATAAACGCATAGAAACGTTTGTTCGTCTGTTTTCAAATAAGACAGCTGCGTAAGTAAAAATGGTCCCCTCTTAGTGAGGGGCCATCTCCTTCACATAATATCGATAAATTAAAATGAATATCAATGGGAAATAATTGATTAACCGATAGAAATACTCTAATCTACTTAAATACGTGCAAAGGCTTGGCACGTTGTAAAGCCTCACTTCCAATAATAAATCTATCTTTAGTACCACTTCAAACAACTGTGACGTCGTCACACTCTTAATCATTGCACGATATTCAGCTATACATATTTCCCCTATCCCAGTCATCAAATGATTGTGTATACCTGTTTTTCGTGGTCTTTTCGATCACCTAACTGTCGTTACCGGCTAATCAATCGACAAATGCATTTTGCATAGCCTACTTTCAACTCGCCTTATTAAGGCAATTCAATGGAATATTAAACATGACTACAACACTTGATTATTCAATAACAAATCAATCTCAAAACCTATGCGATAACAATGATGAAATTGCAATTGTAGACAGCTACCCATTACATAACGTAGTTGAAATCAATAAAAATGAGCATTGTCTTATGATAAGCCTGCCTGGCTTTAATGAAGATGATCTCAAAATCACTACTCGCCTATCAGAACTTAACGAAATAGAAGTTGTTGTTAAGGGCACGCCACCTAAAACTATGTGCACCTCTAAAACTAGTGTTTTACACAAACAGTTCGATATCAAAAAGTTTGAGAAAGTTTACAAACTACTACCGTTCATGCAGGTCAGTTCTATCGAGATTACTAACGGCATACTGGGTATTTTCTTTAGTAAATTTGAACCGTTAGGCCTTGGGGCGCTGCAGTTTGATAGTAAAATAAAACAAAAAGCAAATAAGGTTGTACAAGTAGCTACAGTGTCAGCTACAAGTGCTGAAAAAATTGCAAAACCTGTGAAAACAAAGACTGCGACTAAAGGGTAAGCGCCAGTCCGTACAACAACCAAACCACCGATAACATTTTTCGGTGGTTTTTTTCCAAACTTAAGATTAAATCTAGGAATAAATACCAACGACATCACAAATCGGCAAAACCACACAACAATAAAATACTTTGGCATTATAACTCTGTTGTGTTTTATTTTGGCCACTAGCGTATTTAATGTTAGTGGTATTTTTTACACGCTTCATTGTCAATTCAAGGTATTGAAATTCGTTGTATAACGCCGCATGACGCATACACTATTCTTCATAATCAGCAATTACACCTTTCAGTGAAAAGGTTTGATATGATGAACGATTGCTCATCATTGATAAGGCCTCAGATTATGAATAAACATTTCACTAAAATGAACCCTCTCGATTTACAGAATATTCAGGCTCGTATATGTCGAGATACAATGTCACTATCCAACCTTGAGCTGACGGGTTTATTCATAAAACCACCTCCAGTTGAGGATGAAATATCAATGTTGATCGATAAGATATGTCAATTCAAATTTAGTCAAAAAGACGACTTTATTTCTTTTATATCACTTGTTTTTACTGAACCTTATCTCAGCAAGATTCACACATGGGGTAGAGCCGTAGCCTCGAGAAAAAAAGCTGAAATGAGTGGTGCAGATGTCACCAAGGCCACATTAACAGATATCGCCGATATCAAACTTGCATTAAAACAAAATGAAGGCGATTCAATGACCGTACCAGAGATTATTGAATTAGCTATTAAAAATCTAAAATCTGAAATCGTTACCGAGAGGCAAGTAGCAATAAAGAAATTACCCTACATAAAAGACAAGAATTTATTTAAGGCAACAAGCCTCTACCTTTGGCTGGTGTTTGAACAGCGCGTTCCTAAAGATAAAGCTAAAAAGATAAGTATGAACAAACACGGTGTTACGATTAATAAGTTCGAAAAGTTAATTGCAATCACTGAGAGCTAGGGTATTAACATTAAATGCCTGCAAGCAAACTAATTAAATATTTAGTTTGAATTAGGATGATCGACATAAATATTTCGAAGTCTGATGAATATATTTTACGTATACTTAAACTGAAATAACCAACCTAACCAATATTCCACATTTGGTTTTTCGCGAAACTATTAAACTAAAGTACATTAATTTAGTGTAACTTACGTCCTAATGTAACAGTCCTTTTCTCCCAGCTATAAAATGCCCTTTCCATGATACAGTTTATTATTTCATTGGCTTCTGATCTAAACTTTTGTATTTGCACCGCCAAAACACAATTTTGTTCTATAATAAAATTCCTATAAATTACACATGCAAATACTAAAACGTCGTCAAAGACAATCTTCTGAATAAAATCATCAACACAGTTACTAATCTCACTCACTGAACCAGCAATTACAACTGCACTATCTTCTAACTTTATCATTGGAAAGTAAAAAGATGCTGGTAATGATAAATTGAAGGTGGTTAATTTCCTTTTAATTAGATTGGCTTTAACTTCATTAACAATACTGCTTCCATTAATATCAGGCGCAACATCATCAATCTGCAAACAAAAAACATCTACTATTTCATTTAAATGAAACTGTAAATCTTGGATCATAACACTTAGAAGTACATCAGATACTTGGTCAACCATAGGTTTGTTAGTCACAATTACCCTGCTCTCTCATTTTAATATAAGAATTAGTTTTCTCTATTACAAATTAGTTCAATCTGACCATGATTATTAAATAAACTGACAACATAAAAACTAATGTGTAGCAACGTCTTAAGAATGACCGTCGCATTCTATTTAAGGCTTTATAATATAACATAAAATATGCATATCTATTTTAAATTAACATTAGATTAATCATAATCAACTGACATTTTTCAAATATCATCCCCTCCAAACAATTATGGGATCTGCGTCCCGTATTTATATTTTTAGAATCAGCGTAATCTACAGAATCAGCCAAAGCACACTTCAAAATTAATTATTGATATGATGAATCAAACAATACTTAAATGACGATGATATGGACACACCAGAACAAGCTTATTTTATAAGTAGCGACTTTGACCTACTATGTCTCGCTTTGCCTGGTGCAGGTAAAACCTACAGCACAATCAAACTATCGGGATCATTACTAAAAAAAGATTCAAGCTATAAGGTGTTGCTTATTACTTTCACAAAGTCAGCCGCCAACGAAATGAACGAACGACTTGAGGGTGAAGTTGACGCCCTTGATATTCTGACTGAGCGGGTTCGGGCAAGCACTTTTGATTCAATGCAAAACAAGCAAGCAAAACAACTTAGTCGCTTTAAAAAAAGAACGTTGGCTGGCGGCGAAATGGGGAATTTTATATTTAGATGCATAAACTCCTATTCTGAGGTGGTTGATTATGATGATGCAACGCGTTGTATTGATCAATTTGGTCACTATGTTGAACTGCCTACTTGTTCAATCAAGGGGTATAATTTTGACGCAGTGGCTTTTTATCAGCACTACTTATCAATGTTAGAGGTGAACAGGTTTACCGACTTTTCAATTATAAGTCGAAAAGTATGCCTAGCGATGGAACAAGGAAAGATAGATCTAGATGGTGTTACCCATTTGATCGTAGACGAATATCAAGATTCTTGTCCCGTTCAATACCGATGGATAAAAGCTTACCGCAACGCTGGTGTTAAAATAATTGTTGTCGGCGATGATGACCAAGCGATTTATGGATTCCGCACACAATCTGCCAATTTAGACGGCCTCTCTAATGAGGATGTATTTACTCTATTCAACAAGGATTTCAACCCAGCAGTTTGTATGCTATCACGGTGTTTTCGTTGCCGCCCTGAAATATTAAAATTAGCAGAACGTCTGATTAGCCATAATGTAAAACGTATCGACAAAGAGATGATCGCGGTAAAAGAACCTGGTGGGAAAGTTCTGTTTCGAGGATATAAAACCAAAGATGACGAACTTGATGCCATCGCTAGACATGTTTCAGAGTTTAATGACGGGTATGCAATTCTGTGTCGCACTCAGAGAGAGCTGAGCGACTTAGAGGTTCACCTTTCAGCTCATAATGTAGAATATGAAAGAATCGGTTCTAAGAGCCTCTGGGACAACCCTGCGGCCGATTACATGCTCAAGTTCTACTGGTCTACATTTAAACAGAAGGATTTTCGCTTTATTGGAGAGATACTTGGCCACTTCCAAGAAACCGAATCCGTAATTCAATTTATCATTACTAATTGCAGAAAAAAGACGTTATTTTCGGATGTTATAATTCCGGATTCACTTAACCCTTTAAACGTGACACTTAAGCTTCAATCATTATTTAAAGACTATCAGACAGATACTTTAACGTATCACGCAAGAAAGAAACGTATTCAAACAGTGTCAGACCTAGTAATACGAAATCGCCAGCTAAAGGAAACATCTCAAGAATTCAAAATCATCCATATCATTGGCGACATTTTAAATAAAATGAAATGTAAACGTGAATTCAGTTACCACGACAGAGTCGAAATATTAGGTAAAAACCTTGCACCAAAAAGCAACGCAAGTAACGATGATGATAATCAAATCGTTAAAATCATGACCATGCACTCTTCAAAAGGCCTTCAGTTTAATAGTGTCTGGTTGCCAAACTGTGTTGAGACAAGCATTCCAAGTAAACGGTCTATTGAGACTGATTATGTGAACGGGACAAATGACGCGGTTGAAGAAGAGCGTAGATTATTCTTTGTTGCAATCACAAGAGCTGTCCACAGAATACATATCTCATTTAACCATGATTTTTCTAAATCGGACAGTAATCCAGTTAGCCGTTTTGTGGGTGAAGCGGATAGTGCCGCTTACGATAAGGCTGTCAAAATGTTGCATGCTGAATATCAAATAGAACAATACGAAGATCTAGAGTACAGCAATTCTTAAAAAGCCGCTTCCTTAGGGGTCGGTAAACTTAACTAAATAAGGAAATATGATTATGTTTTCATTTCTAACGACAAAATTTGATTTATTTAATAAAAATAAAGTAGCCAGCCTTAAGATTGAACTTGAAGCACAGAAAAAACTGCTAGAAGAAAGTCAGAATAAGTTGATGCCACTAGAGCATTTTTTTGAAAATGTATATATTTATGCTGGTACTTATCCAAACTGGAAAGTACAGCAAGAACTTCGCGAAAGTAATTATTATTTAAAGCAACATGGCGCCGCATTTTACCATTTTAAAACTATCGATAAATACTTAACCAGACTTGTTGACGCTACACAAGAGTATGTTACATCTAACCGTGCTGATTTAAACGGTCCAGAGAGATTTTGGCAAGAAGGTCTTTCGGAAGCAAGAGGTGACGACATGCTGACTCCTACTTCAAACAAAAAATCGCCTCAACTAAAACAAAAAAATGAACCATTGATTGAACACCGTAAAGTGATGTACCCGCAAAAAGATGTTCATATAACAATGGCATTCAGTAATTTAATTGCTGACGTATTGAGAGTCCCGAACACAGCGAAATTTGATGCGGAACATTTACAAATTTATGTACATGAAGCAGGGGTCGCGTTGCACAATTTACCAGAGTGTATATTAGAGAAGCGATTAAGTAGTTATGAATTGATCAAGTTAAATTTATTAGACCCTACTGGTTCTGATACTAAATGGGGCGATTGGTCGACTCAGTTTGCACTCGCATTCGACTTAAAACTTCCTGACGTTCCGGTTAGTTATCAAGACGAGAAAAAACAGAAACAATTGCAAGCCACCGCTAACTTAGGGGCTGAAATATGAGCATTAACAAAGTTGCCAAAATGTTTTGCACACAAAATTTAAACCCATTTCAATCTTCAGGATCATACAATGTACATGCATATTTTGATGATGCTGATGAAGAGGCCGCTTACGTAAGTTCTCTGCAAAGTTTTTGCGAAAATGACAATATTAAATTGCACTGCCTCGATTTTAATTGCGGATCATATTTTAATGCCAAACACACTACTGATTGCACCGTTGATGAGTTGATTTATAAATACCTTGAACACAGCGATGAAGATTACTGTCACCATGGATTTGAACTATTATGTATCCTGCTTACTTACGGACTGGACCATAAAAAGGACATTATTAATCGTGAACTGCGTGAATTAATGCCATATACGATGAGCGCAGAGTCCGCTTTGCAATTAACTGAAATAATATCAAAATCTGTCAAACGGTGGGCAGAGAGTGATGACCGAGACCTTCAGTCTATGGCAAGTAACTACCTGCAGACGTCAGAGTTTATCGCTAACAAAAGTACTTCAGAACCGCGTTACGGCTTAATCAATGGGCTTTCACTTTTAATGGAAAGTATAACCAACAATATCAGAACTCGTACAACAACTATTTGGTTACTTAAACATGAAAAAGAGTGCGAGTACCATACACCTATGGTTACTGAATTATTGCAACTTTTCCGCAGAAAAAACCGCATGGCCGGAGTGTCTTTCATTACAATCGATACTGCAAAGATTGATAAGTGCACAGCCTTTAGATACAAATGCGGTGTCTTAACGGGTACCTTCAGTGGGCGCTGGACACCTTTCATCAATCGAGAAATAGATACAGTTTACAATGAGGCATATCAGGCCAACAAGTTTCGAATTCCTTTCGTTGACAAGGTTGATATTGAAGCTGATGAAGTAATTGGTCTTTGGGTTAACAATGTATTTATTCCATCATTGATGAGATCTAAAAACAAATGGCCATCCTTTAAAATGAACCGTGCAGATGATGTGCCGAAACCAATTAAATACGGTTTAACCATTAACGATTTGTTGGTGAACCCTACCTTCAAAGCAGCTGTGGAACGACGACTGTCGCTTGTACCTGATAATTTTGATTATAAAAAAATACTTCTGGAAATCATCTCAGAATACCAAAAAATTAAAGTAGATTAGACCAAGTTCAGAATATAATTAAGTGGGGTGCCATGGGTTATCAAGTGATTTTTGATTATCTAATATATTTCAAAAAAACAGAACTTCAAGCTCATCAATATATCGAGGTGAACATCCCCCACTTAGTCAGACCTGAAATCATGATAAGCGAAGGAAAAGAGTTATTAGAGCAAGGTAAACGAGCATCATGACTTGATATAAAAGGCCTCACCGCACAGCGTTATACCATAACAATGCAGCATGTTTATAAACAAGGTTCGATGAACAGCATTGCTACAATCGCCGTTCCGGTAAATTTATCTTTTGGTGATAGTTTAAGATGAGATACTGGCTGCTGCCGTTCATTTGCAATAACATAACTTATATCATATTATGGACTAGTGCACTCGAAAAGGCTCACGAGTGGTAAGCGCCTTCACTTTCAAAATCTCCCAATTCAATTTTCTAGAATAACTCAACAGTAGCGTGACGTCGTCACACTCCTGTAATTAGCTGCGCGATTAGACCCAAATTAGATATAAGTATTAATAAATATTTATTCCTAATTTGTTGCTATGCGACAACTTTGACAGCTCTATAACGTTAAATGCTGCAGCGATTCCCGCTCGTTAACTATCAAGCTTTCCATTTGGAAAACAATTCAATCAGGACTAATCCATGACTCCAACTATCAATACCGGTAGCGCTTTGACGTGCGCCACAACTTCAACCCCAATACACATCGATTTAATTCGAGATATGGTAACTGCACATGATCTGGATGTGAAATACATCAAAAAAGTGGCTGAGTTTAATGCTCTACCCGAACATAGAGGCGCACTTACCGGCATACTTCAAGAAAAGAATATACAACTCTTTAACGACATAGACTTATTCAAACCTGAAGCAGCCCTTCTTTCAGTGAGAAGAAGTTATTGGAAGAAATTATCAACTAAAAGTAAAATTGCAGACCTCATGGGTTCTGCTCAAAAGGAAGAGTTTGACGAGCAAATGCGTACTGGTGATGGTTTACCGGAATTTACGATTGACCACATCAACAGCTCCCTAAACGACCTTTACGGTCAAGGGCGTGATTTCTTCATTAACTCTGTAGATGAGGTATTTCAGAAACTGTCAAAGGACCATGTGACAAACTGTCCTGCTGGTTTTAGAAAGAAAATGATTATGGCGGGTGAACGTGAATGCTGGGGCACTATAAGCACTTCGATTATGAACCTTATCCATGATTTACGCCGTATTATTGCTCGGTTTAGTGGTCGTGGTTCTGAAGGCCTCAGTTATGAACAAACAAAATACGTGTTTTCTCACGCAGACAGTGACACGGGCACCTACGTAGATGTTGATAACGCGTTTCGGTTAAAAACATTTAAAAATGGTAATTGTCACGTAGAGATTAACGATGAAATTGCACATCAGCTCAATGAAATACTGGCCGAGAAATATCCAACAGCAATTCCTGCACCTAAAAGGAAGAGCCAATCTAGTCGCAAAAAGACCGCTAAAAAACAGGTGTTTATTGATAAGTTACTTAGTTTTAATGTCCTTCAATCTCTAACTGATATGGTTGAAGGCGAACGTTTTCACTCTTTATCGAAAATATCTTATGAACGGATTAAAGCTGTCTCCGGAAATAATAAATTTATGGCTGGTCAAATTGTTGATGTATTAACATTGCTTGGAGCAGTCAGAACAGAGCGTTTTTTCCAATTTGATGATTCACGCACTGGTGTCATTGCCGCCATGCTGAAAAGTGTCATTACTCATGGTTACGTACCTGATTACAAATCTCAGCAGTACTACCCATCGGGTGACACTGTTGCCAGGGCAGCTGTAGCTTATGCGAAAATTGATAACTCTGGTTTATCTTGTATTGAACCAAATACAGGGCTGGGGGGTATCTCTAAATATTTACCTTTTGATACTGTTAATGTTGAAATTAACCCGTTGTTTTGCGATTTTTTAACCGCTAAGGGTTTTCAGAATGTCATCTGTGATGATTTCTTAAAATACAGTGCTAATACTACTGCAAAATTCGACCGCGTGGTGATGAATCCTCCATTCACTGATAATGCATGGTTATTCCATGTTAAGGCCGCTTTAACGTTATTAAACAATGATGGTGTACTGGTCGCTGTTTTGCCTGTAAGTGCTAAACAAAAACTGATATTGAGTGAACAGTACAATGTTGAGTTTCTAGAAACGTTCGACAATGAATTTGCTAATACACAAGTTAGTGTAATTATAATACGAATCACAATCAAATAACCTGTACCTAACCACCTGAAAAGGTGCGTTAGGATACCATCGTAGCAGCAATAGTTAAGTAATTTCATTACAAGATAGCTTAACTATTTCTGGTATCTCGGTACCTCAAATAGCAAGTGTCAGATTGAAAACTTGCAAGGGGACTTTCCCTATCTAACTTCCAACAAAGGATTACCTATGCCAAAGCTTAGCACTGGTCAATTAGTCCGATTATCCAATTCAAGAACTAAAGTCATCAACACGTATATACGCACGCACAACCTGCATGGGTTACCACTTGAAGTGTATGTTGATAACCTTGGATGGATATCTGCTAATTATAACCAAACGTCTTTCGGTGCGTTTGAACTGCAAACTGTAAAACATCTTTTAACACAAGATGAACGCTTAACATCCCAACAAAAAGCTGAACTAAAGCGCAGTGCAGAGTTCATGCACTGGGTTGAACAAAACTTGAAAGTTAGCTTTCAGCCCATTCATTTTAATTGTAATTATTGCAACTCAAAGATGAAAATTAAAACGCTGTACAACAGAGATAGTTATTGCTGTTCAAACAGTATCTGTGATGCGAGGGTGGGGGTCCATAAAGTGGACTTCATGCCACTGGGTACACCAGCAAACACTTCACTGAGAATGCATCGTAAAACTTGCCATACGGAGTTTGATAAGATATGGAAAGAAAACTTATTGGACCGCGCTGCTGCATATCGCGCCGTCGGTTCAATAACTAACTGGACCAGAAATCAATGCCATATCGGTAAGCTTGAGAACAAGAAACAATGTGAATTGTTTATTGCTGCCGCCAAAATCATTTGGCAACGAGAAGTTTCTCACCCTCAATATTTAAATGCTTAACTCGCATCTAACCTATTAACAGTGCCTTATTGGCACTGTTAAAACCCTGTACTCGCATTTTTACGCGTAACTACAAACATCCAATAGGAATTATTATGAAACTATTAATAAACAAAGCTCTAAACCTGATGAAAAATGGGCAGAAACGGGTATGGCTTGAACACGGGAATCTGATCGATTTTTGTAAGCCTGGTACCGGTCTAAAGATTACTGATATTGATGCTGACACAATCAACGTCTTGTTCACTGACGAAGATACGCCGCGGAGCGTTTCAAAACGCAACGTTAGAGGGGTTGAAAAGCCACTTATTGAAATCTCTGAGGCTAATTCTGATGTTTTAAAATCATGGGCTGATAATGAGTCACTACGTATTGTAGTGACTACAAAAGGCATCAATATTTCTATAAACAAGAACTCCATTGAAGCTAAAGTTATAGCGCGTGAACGTCGATTTAATCATTCATTGGCTAACAGCAAGATAAGTATAGGAAGTGTATTTACTGGGTTTGGTGGTTTAGACTACTCGGCTCACGAAGGCTTTGAAAAGGCCGGTATAAAAACAAAGATACGATTCGCAATTGACAACTACGAGCCTTCTTTAATGAATATACAAAAAAATCTTAGTTTTTTGCTAGATGAGCGTTCCATGATCATTAACTCAGATATTGCTGAGTTAAATCTAGGTTCGGGTAATCTACCAACGGTTGACGGATTATACATAACACCACCATGTATTGATGCCAGCGTGGCCGGTAGAGCAAAGAAAAAGAACACTTTAGAAACTAGTAAAACTTGCAACTTAGCCTATTACTACAACCAGATCATCGAGCGTAGTGAAGCAGGGTTTATCGTTTTGGAAAATGTGATCGGTTATATGAAAACAGCAAGTTTTCAGTTGTTAACTTCACTACTTGAAGCGTGGCGATATCGTGTTCAAATACGTGTCATTGAATCCAATAAAGAGGGTTACAGCTTTGAGAATCGCAAAAGAATGTACTTAATTGCAACAAGCGAGGGAATTGCTCAAGACTTTTCTATAAATGACGTTATCAATGTTGGTGATACACCCCCTACATCATTGGGGGAGTTTATGGACACTGTGGATATTGACGACAAAGCCTGGAAAGATAAGCTTCATTTAATTGAAAAACAAGAACGTGACAAAGAAAAAGGGTCTAGCTTCTCTATGCAAATATTTGATAAAGATAGCAAAAGCATTTCATGCTTACGCGCACAAGTACAAAAATCAGGAAGTTCAGATCCACTTATCCAACATCCTATTACAAAAAAATTCAGAATACCTTCCGCGTTAGAACATATAAAAGCAAAGGGTTATCCTGAATGGTTTATCGATGGACTTGGTGAAGGCCAGGCACATTATGGGGGGGGCAACTCAATCATACCCAATATTCTCATTAGCTTGACCTATTTTTTAGGCATGTCTCTTAAGGGAAATTATCAACAAACAAAAATGGCAATTGCTGTTTAACTTTAAACGGCCTCACTACGGGGCTGTTTACTTTCAACGATTATCAAGTAGGACTTAATATGATAATTAAAATTCGTAACTTTGGTAACGACACGGATTGCGATATAAACGAACTACTTAATGAATTGAAAGATTATTCAGGGTTATCAGTTTCACTACAATACAAACGACCATCGGGTATGAATGCATTATTGTTCATTGATCCTATAATTGGGAAAGATGGTGACATCATAATCAAGGATGCATACACCGATGAAGTGTATACTATTCAAAATATCAAAGAGAATTTCGGAATAATGAAAACGTGATCTCAATATGATATTATGATGGCCATTACAATTAACCTTGTAATGGCCATCCATTTTATCATAAAATTAAATTTATTACGCACCAGGCTCAGTGCAACATATTCGCCTCACTTTCAAAATACTTCAACGTACTAATATACCGCGTGACGCCGTCACACTTTTTAGAACACACTAAAATTAGTATGATCTGTTGTCTTTAAATCTTAAGTACTGACAGACCATACCTATTTATTGTGTTGATTCACATCATCACATTAGTCGGACTCAAGCAATAACCGACAAGGTGTTTATCCACCGCTTACTTTCAACATTTATTCAACTTACTCCTTGGGGTGTCCTTTAAAGCAAGTTCCCGAACTTGTTTTAATGGCCATCCCTATCATTGGAGTTTGATATGTCTACTCTTATACCTAATTGCATTACATTTTCACGAAATACAAAAACAATCCGATTCCCAAGTGGTATCCAACATCAATTCCGTGGTGCTATTTTATCAACTGGAGCTGACAGTGAAGCAGAGCAACTTCTTCGTAAATGGGCTACTTACAAAGGCCTAATGACTGCTCAGGATAAAATCTTATTTTACTAAAGACCAAGTATGCCGGTTCTCCGGCAACTTTATGTCTATATCATATCTAAATTTTACATGATGATGTACGAACAATTGTGTGATGATGACTTATTTGTTTAAAGTACATAACAAACCTAAAGCAGAATATTTATTTATTGGTTTATACATAGAATTAGATATAATAATCAAAATAAAGTGACAACGGTGCTGAGAGTCACGTATTGCATCCACTTCCAAAATTAATTAATGAAAATATAAATAATCATTATGAGGGATTATCTATATTTTTATGTCAACTCTGTTGATATAGCTGCAACGAGAATACTGTAGCAAAGGCATATGCCTTCTCAACTTTCAAATCGCTATGCTTTAGCCCCCGTAAATTTTACATCAATATTGCATTGATAAATGCAACGCTGCAAACAAAAACCGCAGTACAAATACATTGATTGCACACCTATAAGGTCTTTTAAGATTTCATAGGTGTGCAATCAATGAGGTGTATAAATATGTTAGTTATCGATTTTAGTGATTTTTTGATTTCAAACGGTAGAGTAGTAAAAAAACAGCCGCAAGCGAAATGAATTCAATTGCAGCTAATAAGGACGCACTCATTTCGAATGCGTCCTTAACTTCCTCCCAAAGTTCTTATGTATCTACGTGTTTATCCTCACCCAGTTTTCAATTCTACTCATTTTAAATACATGCATTTCAGTCTGAAATATAAAACCACAAAGCAACAAATACCATTCGAATGTCGCCTACACACCAGACATAGGCATCATACTGACTCCAATGTGTCGCCATATGTCGCCTACTGGCATGTGAGTGTCACTGCGTAAACTTATTTTTCACAATCCCATTGACAGATTACGAACATGCATAATAAAATCAAGGGTATAAAATACAAACATCAGTGACACCTAAGTGTCAATAATAAGTATTTTCATTTGTCATTAACGCACCAAAAGTTAATAATGCCAATTCAGGTTGTAATAATTAGGCTATATAACTGAAGTCTTTTTACGTTATGACACATGGATGCCAAGTAGTGACACTGGTGAACATCTAAATTAGTTATTTATTAGTAGATATTTTAATTGTCAAAATTTAAGGGGATATTATGTCAGAAATGGAAAATGGTATTAAACGCGTAGTTAGCGACGATGGTTCAAGCAGCAACAAATTAATGTATCGTGATAAGGAAGGACAGTTAACAAATTTACTCGTTGACAATGCATTCACACGCGTAAAAAAATCAGGACTTCACCCAGTATCAAAAAAACCTTTTTATTCATATAGTGTAGATGGGGGAAGAAGTTATTGCTGGGACATCTATGGTGATGATTCACTTAGTGAAAATCTTGACTTCCAAATGTCAGAACACTCCTTGTTCTCAACACACATCGGTTTACATAAAGCTGGTATATTGGGCGATGTCGAATTGATTTGTACAGTACCTATAAATGCGTACTTCAATCCAACTACATTCGAAGTGAACGATAATGTTATTAAAGCAAAGCAAAATCATATGATGCGTAAGATCACTCCCGATAACGCCGCATTGAAAACTGCCAACATTGTTTCTGTTAAAGTCATGCCCGAGTGCTTTCCTTTTGTACTTCAACAATTAGACAGAGTTGAAACCAACCCTAGAGATTTAGTACTAGGTTTTGATCAAGGTGGTTCTACTGGTGATATATATGTTTGCGATGCAGGAACGTTAACACCACAGTTGATGAGTCATGATGTAATTGGTTTTAACCGCATTATTAATTGGATTATGAAGTCATGCTTAGACCAAGGTTGCAGCGTCTTTGATGCAAAGGAGATTATTAAAGCTAAATCATTTGGGGAATTTGAAGGAAATATAGACGCACTAATAAAAATGATTGACGATACAGTTGAAGACATTATCAACTTTATCCAGCGTGAAGCAGGCGCTAAAATACAAAGAATCAAGCACGTCTTTTTAACTGGCGGACCAAGTATAATGCTCAAGGAACGTTTAGAAGCTTCAAATTTATTTAATTCAGAAGTAAAATTCTACGTTTCAGAGAACCCTGAATTTTCATTAGCTTCAGCAATTGCTGATTTTGAGGACATTTAAGTGAGTGATTCAACTTTTAGTCGGTTATCAAGATTAACCCTTCAAAAGAATGATCCATTTTATGATCTAGTAATGACTGAATACAACAAGCATGCAGTTAAACAACCACTTATGCGCGAAGCAATGATATTCTACAGCATTATTATGAACAAACTTCCACATCTTAAGCTTTACCTTGATAAGCAAATAGCAATCAATAAAGTTGATACCATTGATGAAGAAAAGTTTTACCAATGGTTATTACTTATGAGAAGAGCTGATGAAATCCTAGATGGTCATGGGGATGTAACTATTTCTCATGGTAACGAAACAGTTACTGAACAGGTGCTAGTTACAACCAAGCCTGAACAGGTGCTAGTTACAACCAAGCCTGAACAGGTACAAGTTACAACCAAGCCTGATCAGGTTATGTCCAATAAAGTTGTAAAATCATTGGGTCGTGACACTTTTTCGTCACTTGTAGCTAATGCAAACAAGTAAAATTAAGCACAGCAGTTACGATGTAGAGCTCAACCACCTAACTGTATGTGCTCTCTTATTTTTAGCCATAAATGATGTAAAGGGTAGCCCTTCATACGAAAATAGAAAATTACATAAATGGTTATTATCAGCGAGGAAACAAAAGCGTTTTAGTAGACTAGTAGCATCGGACTTAGAAATCCTAATCCAAAAATCAGCCATGAATGTAGACGTAGTTAGGATATTAGAAGACCTTAATAATCAATATGGTAATCGAACGGTTAATTCAAATAAAAACAGATTGTTCAATTCACTGAAAACATTAGAGGTTTACGATAATATTAAGTCTATATTTGTAAGTGATGATCAAAGTCCATTTAATGGAAAGAAGGGTGAGAAGAAAATAGTGATTTTGGAATCGGAACTAGAAAAAGCTCATGTTTATGGTTCATTGACAATGTCTCTAATTGGAGATATTAATGAAACAGTTACAAGGGCACTTGGTTTCGAATCAATTGATTTTAAAATCATAAACATTGGAAGTGAAAATGGTACAATAATCACTCAGTTAGAAATATTATTCAATTAACCAACCATAATAACTGCTAGTACTTAAACCCTTGAGAAGGCTTATTCAGGGGTTTAGCCTTAATTCAAAACAATAGACAATAAAGGTCATATTACTCATTGTCGTTTCGCGCTACTGATGTTCACCTTTAAGAGCAAAAAAACCTTCTATATTTACGCAATTATCTATTAAATCATGACAACAATTATCCCTATATAAATTCCATCAATCTATCAAATTTAAACACCTGTAGATCACCATTAAATAATAAATATGCATCGACCTGGATATGGGTATTATTTCATAATTCAAGCCAAACTGATTACAATATAAGACGCAAATAGTTACGACTAAATCTGAATATTCAGTACATCGACATTAACAAAAATTTCTCTGGTATAGTCAATAAATCTTAAAGGAGTTTAAATATGCTATACGACATAAACAGAGAAGTGTGCGGTATTTCTGTTTTGCTGAATAAAGCCGGTCCAGAATTCACAAATGCAATCATAGAGCTGTGCTCAAGTTTTGAGGACTTGTCGAAATATCATCCTCAACAATCACTAACACTAGAAGATGAAATTGAAAGTTGCTGCTTATTAACGATAGATAAGAGTCCTAAAAACTTCATGAGCTCGGTTCTTTACACAATTCACGCATCTAGCCTGCTGTGGGCCAAAGTAAGTTCTGAGTGTGGTAATGAGGAGTGGAGCCCTGAAACGGAAGCCTTTAAAACATTTGCATATCGGCACGATGGCGGAATCATTGTTGAGGCTTGTCAAAATTTACAACACCCTTTTAAACGAATAGTAAACTAGGTCGAGCAATGATAGAAATCGTCAGAAAATGGTTTAAAAGAGAAGAAGTGACTCCTGAAATCAGAAAAAAGAAGTTTAGTAATAGTATGATTGCTGAATCAGGTTGTGATTTATTAGGGCGACAACAACAAAAACTTGATGATATAAGAGTGTCATTAAGCTTAACTGACGATAGGTTTAATCTATTTTACGCACCATTATTTGAAAAGTTTGCAGAACTATCACAATGCATGCCAGCAAGCGAGAACCACCATCACGCGCACAAGTATGGGTTTATTGACCACACACTCGAGGTGGCGATTGTAGCCTTAAGAAAACGAGAAGGCGTCATATATAAACAAGACAAAGAAAGCCAACTAATGACCAAAAGGGAGGTTTTTAGTTATGCCGTGGTAGTTGCAGCTATAATGCACGATATTGGTAAACTTGTAACTGATATTGAAATATTCAGTGTGGAAGAGGAAAAAATTATTCATTACGCATCTGGCGACCGATTATCCGCTGGTGATGAGTTTGTCTATCGTTTTTTTCCTGGCCGCAGAATCGAAGATCACCAAGCTTCAGCTCTCATACTATTAAACCAACTAGTACCAAGTATTGGTTTGTCATGGCTATGCGCAGAGACAGAGCTATTTAGAGATGTAATCCACAGTATCACGTCCTCACATAAGTTTTCAGGTAAAATAGGGCAATTAATTATAGAGTCTGATAAAGTTTCCACCGCGAATAATTTATCGCGCATTTCCGTAAATTTTCAAACTACACAATTCGCACCTTCAGTGCCTAATATTGTACCAGTTAGTAACCAAAATAATGCTCTTTCTCAAAACAGTCAAAACAAAGCATTGATGATAGCCAATAGCATCAAACATATGCTTGAAAATCCGACAGATTTCGGTGGTAGAAAAACGCTAAATGTTGCAGGTTCCTTCGCATGGGTTCAGGGCGAATTTATATACATGTCTCATCCACTAGCTTTCAAACATCTTCAAGATCATATGAATGATGAAAACGCAAAAAACGCTCCAAATTCATCAAACATCTGCTATTCAATACTATTTGACAGTGGTTTTTTGGTTAAATCAAATGACAAGATGTTTGACTTTTATCATGTTAGTTCCAACGATGATGACTGGACTTCTACATTAGCGTATATAAAACTTGATAGAGATAAAGTCGATCCAAGCAGATCGCTCCCTGAGTCAAACCACCCTATAACACTATCGTTAAAGAAAAGTGATCTTACAAAGAAAAAAGTTAAACCAACCAAAAAAGAAACATCTTCATGCAATGAATTAGTCGATGATATAGGCAAACCTAATGAAATGAGTCATCCCCAAAAAAATGAATCAGAATTAATGCATTCAGAATCGGTTAACGAAAGTATGATTATCACGCCACCAGTAAAAGTCAAAAGTGATGATCCAGTAGACGAACTTCTAGCTCCAAAAGAATTTATAGAAGACATTGATAAAACAGCTGAATTCAGTAATAACGACACATTTAATATTTTTTTGAAATGGTTGACGCACCAATTTAGACACAAAACCATTGATATAAACAAACATAACGCCGCAGTGCATGTAGTTGATAGCAAAATTGTGCTTGTTTCACCACGCATTTTCATAGATTTTGTAAAATCTAACGGCGGCTCAGATATATTTAGTCAACCAGAATTATTAAACAAAACACAGAAGCAAAAGGTTAATTACATTCAGACAGAGTTTTTCAAGTCTAACGAGCATGTTCGGTCAGTATTAAGTGAAAACATTCTAACGTTTGAATTAAGTTCTAGCACAAAGAAAAGGACGAAATTATTTGGAATTTTATTAAAACCTGACATGTCTAGCTATTTACTAAATAACAAGGATTTCTCCAACTCAAGACATGTTTTTTTGCAATCTGTGATCCAGTCGTAGTGTAAAAGCACTAATATACCTTAAGTATGATATATAGTCATAAAATATTATATTTTCATTTAAATGTGTAGTATAAGTAGTCATTAAGGAATAGAGTTGGACAGTTTTGCCACAAAAATAACTAATTCAAAGGTTTATGAACTTTTAGAGCAGAATGCTAGCGATAACTCTGTATCTAACTTATATAAGCAATATTTGCAATCAGGGCACAATTTATCAAGAACTTCATTTTACTTGTACGCTCAAACGTACAAAATTCGTGATGTAATTGATAACAACCCACAGATTACAAAGAGTCAGGTACTATTTTTGCTAAAAAAATATGCTGAGTATGAACCTTATACAGACAGACCTTTTGAATCCATTGACCTTTTTATAGGAAATGAATTTAATGAATTGGTAATTAATAAGCAACTGAAAGTGAAATTCAATTCGAATAAATTACTGCTTGGTACTTATTTTGTGTTGACAGAAGATGATATATATCCTGTTAGGATTCACCAGGATAAAAGTTCTTTTGCTTCAAATTTACTATTTCTAAGTTGGTGGTCTATTTGGCTTTCTGACCAACCAATTTATGCAGATATACCAACTGAAGTCAGATTTTTATTTAAGAATTCTATTGATGGTGATAAAAGCAGTTTCATGTTTTCATTACTAAAAGTGCTAAGAAAGGACAATGTACTTCAACCGATCCATCGAAGTATAGCAATGCAGTCAACAGAAGAATTACTCATGCGATATAGTACGGATCCATGTTGTACAATTTTGATTTATTTACTCGCTAACAACTAGAAAGCAGGTTTACTTATAATGTCTTACAATCATGATAAACAGCAGGATTTCTTTATCTTGAGAACGCAAGAAGCTATCAGGGCTTGTTTTGTTGAAATCGGCGTGCAAAAAACGGAGCAATTCTTCAATGCTTCAGCTGAAAATCTTGAACTTAGCTTAAGCATTAAAACTGGCACTCTTACTGACAAAATCAATCTCCAACTTAAGAGTATGAGTGGGGCCGCCGTACTAGATAACTATGGGCCTAACTGCCGTACAATAGATATTACTAAAGCTGCTCGAATCTTAAGTAACTGTGTTATAAACTGCTTTCACGCACAACCAAACATGTACACCTCACAATTTTATGATATTCCACAACCATACATAACAGATGTGATCCGGTTGATTGAATCAGGCTTTGTGACATCAGAACGAATCGACAAGGCTCTTTCTTCATATCGAAACGCAAATTTTGATTTCAAAAATAAATTTTCTTCAGTTTTTACTTTCGTAGCAAAGAAATTATGTGAAACACATCGTGATTACGAAGCATATAAATTCTTTCTAGAAAATGGTGCTAGCACTCCTGATATGGAACGGTTCTTTGGTGTTAAAAAGAATTTCGCCCAAAATTTAAAAAAAGAACTTAAGATACCACCCCAATCGAGTCACAAAGGAAAGGTTTATTCTGAGGAAGAATTGTGTGCTATCTGGTTATATATCGAAGAGCAATCAAATAATATTAATCGTTTTTATGATGAAACACCCATTCCCGCCGAGACAATTATTCATTTAGTTAAAATAAATCCGCACGGTTACACGCTAAACGACTTTATTGAAGCTATTAAAGATTGCATTCAATACGGTGACCAAGAGAACCAAATGTTGACTGATTGCTTCGTTTATGAAGTTAATTGGTAATTATCAGATCCTGTACGTTGTATATAACATTCAATCAACTTTAGATTTAAGTTGAATCTATTATAATGCCTCTCTTCGAATATCTACTTTAAACCATTTTAATTTTAATATTCATTGATAGGGTGAATGCATTTATGGATATAAATGTATTAAACTCCTAGCAAACGTCACATTGAAATCTGGAAATTCAGCCATTCCCCAAAAAAGTATTACCATCTGTTATTGTTGAACCTTAATCAACAAACAACAGGCAGTAATTATTATGGGTAACAACAGCAACGTAGATTTTGAAAGACAATTTGGTGAGTTTTTAGGTTCATCAGAAGTGTATGAGGGTGGTGAAACAACGGATAATAGTGAGAATTTAGGTTCTCTACGTTCTGACATAAGTGCAACAGTTCACTCTAAAGAAGCGTCTATGCTATTCACAGGTAAAGAAAAGTCTAAAACAAATAAATTCGGTATCCCAGGGGTTCATGGTTTCTCAAAGCTTGCGAATAAATTGGAGCAGGCAATTAGACGAGATGACCCGTACGCTGATTACTTCTTTTACAACATTCACAATGAAATATCGCTAGCTAAAAGATCTGTAATTGAAAAGCGTGAAAAATTCAAATTATGGTTGCGGAACGAACTGCCATCAAATATTCAAATGACTAACAGCCTCAACATGAGTCCATTAAAATTTGAACTTAAGTTTAACAGTCAACTTGCATTCCAAGTTACTTACTTAATCATGGAACAAGATGAGTATTTTCGATTACTTCGTTTAGCTCAACATGCCAGCCTCATTCCCAATGACGTGACACATGACAACGTGCGTAAAGAACAAACTACAACACGCAGAATCATGTCTAATATATTTGCATATAAATATTGTGATGTAACACGTAACGACGCTGCAGCCAATAACCAACGATGGCAGAAAGCAATGGAATCAATGAAAGCATTTGATCTACCTGAAGAATTTTTGAATGGTACATTGCGCAGCATTATCGCACCACCTATTTCAACCCGACCTGAAGTTGATACTGACGCAAAGGAAACGTCCTTAGATCCGGCTGCAACAGTCGCAAATCTTGAGGGTAAATCAGATATTTTAACTACGACTAATACTACTAATGCTGCACAAATCACAGACTCCGCTGAATTAATCCAAGCTGAACGCTTTGGTTAAGCTGAACGCATTAGTTGATAGAATATAGCGAGTGACCTAGGACACTCGCTAATCTAACTTGTAAAGATTACAGATCCATTTTACCAGGTTTATTGCACCTTAATTTAAGACCAATCTGAAATTAAAAGACTATAATTAAGTCGGTAAATCAAAAGTCCCTCCAAAGCTTTACTCAAATAAAACCTATTAGATGTAATATAAAATAAGAAAGGATTTATATTACATCTATGTAAAACACCAACCTCACTTGGTTGTTCTGAGTTGCGTCTCAACCCTTTATTATCCTACCGCCGCAATTATGCGGCATAAGTGGCTAAGTGCCTCAGACTGGCCTAAACGCGCAGAGTATAGGGCAAGCAATGCCGATGAGTATCTTATAAGAAAACGTCATCATAACACCATTAAAACCATCTTCTTTTCATGTTGTTACTAGTACGAAGATTCAGTTTTCAGAAGATAATATAGTTAAATCGTAATTTGGTTTTTGCATTGAAGTTATCCATAAATTAAGGATCTATCAGTGTTGCATTTAATAACAGTCTGTTTCTGCAGTTGGCCACGGGACTAAATTATCAGACTTTATTGAAATTTTTCTGTATGTACAGTAACTAAAACTAATTGTCTATTGGTAATCATGATCAAATTATTTTGTGAAAAAGCCATTTGAAGTAGCCATAAACAAACTTTAATGGCCTCTGATATATGTCCAGATATAAATGATACACGTATTAAACCCGATAAATATCACTCTAAATTATGGCTAAACAATTACATTTATATAACCTATTTATACAGGTGATGGTACGTTAGACTCTCAATAACTTGCTATATTTGACGCATAAACAAACCATGTAGCCAATTAATAAAAGAAAAGCCACATAGTATTACGATTTAATATATATGTGGATTAACAATGGTGAAACTAAAATCTGATCACTTAAATTATCAAATATCCTACGAAATAATATCCACGAAAAGTCAGGTACCATGATACCTCGGTGTCATTATGCATTAATTAACAGGTGGCAAAGTTATAATAACTCACAATAAATGCACATTAATCTACGAAACGTATCGCCATAATGTACTTTACAAAGTGCAATTTCGAAGTGTTTATGTGTGTATCAATCACGGCAATGCTCCCAAATGACTAAATTTAAATACTCATTAATTCGTAATTCCACTGCTTTAAATAAGGTAAAACTCAATGACGACACTGGGTATAGATAAACGTTATTGCCTCTGAATCACTCTAAAACAACGCGTAAACGAAAAAACCAAATCTGTTTTTGTCATGCGTATTTCACTATAGGTATACTTCAATAAAGCAAATAAGAATTAAGTTTTAATTGACCCAAACATAAACTCTTCTGTCTTATTTCCATTTTGATTCCCTTCATAAATATTCCCTCCCCAAATAATACTCCGTTAGGTTATTATGAGTTGGTGACACTCCCGTCCACCAACCCCTAAGGCCTTATTGGTTTTGTAGCCCTTTACATAACAGGGCTCAAGTCAAGTTTATATATTTACTGCAGGTGTCCACCGATGGGCACTCCTTCAGTGGTGACCACTGTTAGTCAATCAAGTGTCATAGCGCGACTCCTTGGTGTCATCTCTGTAACCAGCGTGGTCGTCCACCAAGGTATCCACCACTAATCATTTCACTTATCATTATGATATTTGGCTATTTAACCTAACTGACACTTTGGTGTCACTCTGAGAGTCTCATTGTTTTATCGAGCACAAATATTCTATTCAAATCCATTAACATCATTTTATTGTCGTCCACCAATAATGATCTCACCTTATTACCTTCCAATAATACTGCTAGATCAACAAGATATGTTTCATGACTTAGCCGAAACGTCTAAGACAACTGAGATCCACTGAAATTTTGTTGCTCACACCAAAAAACACGTAGAAATGGACTTACTCGAACTATTTTTTGCACGATTTCCCCTATTAATATTAAATAATTAATAATTAATCATAATAGATAATAGTAGTCATCTATTTTTAGTGGACCAAAATGGCAGGTGCTTTAAAATCTGTGCTCTGGCATTCGGAGTAAAATGTCCGGAACCAAAATGGCAGGTGCTTTAAAATCTGTGCTCTGGCATTCGGAGTAAAATGTCCGGAACCAAAATGGCAGGTGCTTTAAAATCTGTGCTCTGGCATTCGGAGTAAAATGTCCGGAACCAAAACT